>JAFLCO010000156.1 GCA_017303535.1 Planctomycetota bacterium | reverse complement strand
ATTTCGAAGGAGAGTCGCGCGGTGCTGTGCATCGCGATCCCTTTCAGATACGTCTTGCCGCCGGCCCGCAGCGGTCCGCCGCCGACGCTGCGATCCGTCGCATACGGCCAGGATCGCTCTAAGTACGGCACATGCCGATAGCCGGCCGGTTCCAAGTCGCTCAGGTACGTCGTCGCCCCGCCTGTGACCGTTTGCACAAAGTACGCTTCGGAGCGACCGAGTTCCCACGGCGGACCGGCGCCGGCTTCCGGCCCGGCGGCGAGCTTCAGTTGCACGCGGTCGGCGTCTTCGGTGATGCCCGAGCAGACCAACTGCGAGCCGTCGGTCAGCCCGACGAGCGTGCGGACTTCGCCGGGTTTCGATGCGGCGACCGGCGCGGCGAGCGCAGGGTTGAAGACGACGTACGCCGTTTTGCCGAGTTCCATCACGACCGGCCCGAGCGATGTTTGCATCGTGACGCCGCGGAAATCGATCGAGTTGATCGTGCCTGTCAGTTCGTCGTCGCCCGCAGTCACGAGCCGATCACGGTCGCCTTGCGTGCCGCGCAGCACTGCGTCGAACATCCGAGCCCGCGCGGAAGCGCCGCCGGATCCGCTAAACACGATCCCGCGCACATTGGGGAGCGCGAAAGTGCGCGGGCCGAACGCGACGGAAGTACATTGTAGATTCTCGGCGTCCGTCGAAACGGTCTCGACCGCCAGCATTCCGCCGTCGACCAAGACGACGTAGGTGCCGCGCCCGCGATCGCGCGGATGCCCCCAACTGACGAGATCGCCGGCGGCGACTACGACCGGCTCTCCTTCCGTTTGGTCGCCCGTCTTGGCGGCCGCGAAGAGTAGCTTGCCGGCCGGGTCCGTGCCGAGCCATTCCGCTTGTTCGACGCCGCGATCAACGGTCGTCAGCGGCAACAGCGGATACTGCGCGAAAGCCGACGCCTCCGTGAACACCACCGCCAACGCGACGACGGCCGCCAGCAATCGCTGAAAGTTTGCAATCGGCGGCGACATGCGGCGGCCCGTCATCGTTGGAAGATCGGCAGGTAGTTGTTCGGGATCTGCAAAATGATGCAGGCCATCGCGGTGCCGTACTCCTGGCAGATCGGGTCCATCCACGAGCCGTCTTTTCGTTGGCGGACGACGAGTTCGTCGCGTACGGCCGGGAACCAGCGCCGCCAATGCTCGCCTCCCTTGGTCCACATGGCCTGCACGGCGTAGTAGTGGCCGTAGAAGTAATGACTCTCGCGATTGAAGCCGCCGCCGCTGGGCAAGTAGTCCATGATATAGGCCAAGCCCCGCTCGACTTCGGGCCCGTCGTAAATGCCCGCGCTATAGAGGGCGACGACGCCGGCCGCCGAGCGCGGAAACGCGCTTTGGCCGCCGGAGATCATGTACATGAACCCGCCGTCGGCGTTCTGGCTCTTCTTCACGTACTCGATGCACTTGTCGGCGACCTCGGCCGGCACGTGCAGGCCGGCGTTTTTCGCGGCCCGCAACGCCATGATTTGGCAGATCGTCACCGAGAGGTCGGCTTCCTTTTTGATCGGCTGATAGCGCCAGCCGCCGTCTTCGTTTTGCGTCGTGCAGATCAGGTTGACCGCGCGGGCCAGCTTGTCGCGAATGTCGGCGCGGCGCGTCATGCCGTAGGTTTCGGCAAGGAACAGCGTCGCGAAGCCGTGGCCGTACATCGGGCCGTGGCTGCCGGAGCCGGCGGCGTTGATGTAGCCGCTGTCCTGCGTGTTGTCGGCAAGATACTTGATACAGTTCTCGACTTTATCGCCATGCGGACCTCGGCCAGGAGTACTGCCGCCGGCCATGAAGGCCATGCCGGCCAATGCCGCCACGGCGACGTCGCGACTGTAGCCGCCGCCGCCGAAGGAACCGTCGGGCTGTTGCCGGCCTGCAAGAAATTGCAGACCAGCGTCGATCGCCTTATCGGCCTCGACCGTGATCATTTCGCCGGCGGTGATTTCGGGATCGTCGTCGGCCGCGCGGATCGGCGAGGTTCGCAACCCCACGCCGGCCCCGAGAGCCCACGGCCCGGCTGCGGCGCAGGCGCGCAAAAAGTCGCGGCGTGAAGAACTCGGCGTCGAAATTCTCGGCGTACGACGATTCACTCTTGTCGCTTCAGGAGTTGTTTGAAGTATTCTTCGATCACGTACTGATACTTGGCCGGGAAGTCGTCGAACGAAGCCTGCATCACGTCTTGCCGCTGCCGTTCCGGGAGTTCGCCCCAGACTTTTTCCAGCATGTCTTTGAGCCGGCCGGTTTGCGGCTTTTCATTCTTGCGATTGGCGAGTTGCTCGTCGCTTTCGCTCGGTTTGTCGTTGGGGTCGCCTGGCTGTTTTTGCTGCTTTTGCTGCGGCGAAGGCTTCTTCTCCCCGGGTTGCGGAGGGCCGGGCTTTTGCGACTTGGATTGTTGTTGCTGCTGTTGCTGCTGCTCGATCTGAGCGATGAGCTTTTCCAAATCGTCGACGATCTTCCGCTGCATCTCCTGCGTCTGTTCCCCGGAATCGGCTTCGCGCAACCGGCGCTCGGCGTCGCGAATTTGCCGGCTCAGACGAACCAGCGGATTGTCCGACGCTTTATCCTCCGATTTATCCGGACCGCCGCGCGCCGGATCCTGTTGCGGCGGTTTCTTTTTCGGCTGTTCCTCCTCGTCGCCGAGCTGGCGCAAGAGCTCTTCGTCGAGCGCGCTGCGCTTGGCGGGCTGCCGCATCTCGACCGGTTTTTCATCGCCGCCGGTTTTCGTAGACTCGGCCTTGGGCTGCGCCTCCGATTCGGCCGGTTTGGCTGCATCCGCTTTGTCGCCCGGTTTCGACGTCGGCTTCGATTTCGATTTCGCGCCGAGGTCCAGGTCTTCGAACAGTTCGTCGTCGAGCGAAGCCGGCTTCTTCGCGGCCGGCTTATCCGCTTTCGACGGCGCCGTTTGCGCAAACGCCGAAGCCGCGGAGACGGCGCAAAAGCTGAACGCGACGGCGACGATGATGAAAGAACGTCGATAATTCGTCATTAGGTGTCACCCCGCGCCGGAGTTTCCGCCGGCGGCTTCGGCGCCGGCTTGCTTTTCGGGAGTTCCAAATCGAGATCTAAGTCGCCGTCAAGTTTACCGGCGTCCGACTTCGGCTTCTTTGCGTCGAGGTCGTCGCTCGTCAACTCCGGGGAGTCTTTCTGTTTGGATTCTCCGTCTTCATCTTCATCACCGACGAGCTCAAGGAGTAGATCGGCCAGTTTCCCTTGTTCTTCACCGAGGCGGCGGAGTTCCGCCGATTCTTCCGGCGCGAGACCTTGCCGTTTGCGCTCGCCGTCGAGTTGCCGCGTGCGGGCATTGACGTCTTCCTGCATGATTTTGATCAGGACCAACTCGGCCAACGAGGTCGGCATGTTGGAGCCGCCGCCTTGTTGACCTCCCTGCCCTTGCCCGCCGCCCCCTTGTCCCCCTTCGCCCTTGCCGGAGCCTTTTCGCGGCTTCAAAGCGTCGAGCAAATGTTGGTACCGGCGTACGGCGTTCTCGGCCGTGCGTTGGGTGCGGCCGTCGGTCTTGCGCTCGCGCAGGCTTTGCGCCGTCAGTTCCATTTCGGCCGCCGCACCTTCCAGCGCGAGCTTAAACGCCGCCGCGGAGCCGAGCCGCTCGGCCGTATCGCGAGTTTCCTTCTCGAGTCCGGACTGCTCTTCGGCGAGGTCGAGGATGCCGATCTGCGCGCCGCGCGTCAGCGTGCCGGCCTGTCGCAAGGCTTCGTAGCGTTTGATCTCGTCGACCACGCGCTGCTGCCGGGCGATGAACGCCTTGAGGTCGTCCTGAAGCTTGGCCGACGCCTCGCGGGCCAGGTCTTGCTCGGCCTGTTTGCGTTCCTCGGCCAACTCCTGCTGGGCGTTCTCCAAGTCGCGGGCTGCGGCTTCGGCGTTGTCTTCGGCCGTGTCGGCGTCGCCTTGTTCGCCGGCTTTTCCGGCCCCCGACATTTTCTGGCCCCCTTGCGACGTGCGGCCCGCCGACCGCTGGGCCTTCAACCGCTTGAGCTGTTCGGCCATTTGCTCGGTGCGCTTCTGCACGTCGCGCTGTTCGCGGGCCAGCTTCTGCAGTTCCTGCTTCTTTTGTTCCCCTTCGGGCATCTGACGGGCGTCTTTGAATTTCTTCTGGAGGCCGCGTTGCTCTTTGGCGAGTTTATCGAGTTCGCTTTCGGCCGCCTTCAGCTTCGAGACGAGCCGATTGAGTTCGTCGAGCTTTTGCGTGTTGAGGGCCTTCATCACCTCGCCGAGCTTTTCGAGCGCCGCTTGTTGCTTTTCGGGCGCTTTGCCGAGTTGGTCGCCGCGCAGCATTTGCCCGGCGTCGCGCATGTCGGCGGCCGGGTTCGATTGCTCGGCCGCCTTGAGCGCTCGTTCCAGAGCCTCTGCGCCCGACTGCTGTTGCCCGGCTTGCAGATTGCGCCGCATGTCTTGTTGCAACTGTTCAAACTTGCGAGCCGCCGCCGCCTGCCGCTCGGCCAATTCTTCGCGCTTGCGCGCCGCCGCGGCTTGGCGTTCCTCGGTCGTTTCCGTCGGTTTGCCTTCGTTCGTAAGTTGTTTGCGAAGCTGCTCCGTCGTTTCGGCGGCCAGTAGCTCTTGTTCGCGTTTCACGCGCGAGAGTTCCTCGTGGAACTTGCCGTAGTCGTCCCATTGCGAAAGGTTCTCGAGCATCGCGTCCAACGCGGCGAGCATCTTTTGCTGGCCTTCGTCGGCTTGGCGAAGTGCGTTTTGAGCCTCTTGCCGCTGTTTGTCGTCGCGGGCATCCGCTTTCAAGGCTTCGGCGAGGCGGTCGGCGATCTCATGCGGCTTCGCGTCCTGCTCGGCTGAGGCAAGTTCGGTAGCCATGTCGGCCAGCCGCGATTCGACTTCGCGGTTGTCGATCCGGTTGTCGCGCATGTCGGCGAGCATCGATTCGATCCGGCCTTTCACTCCCTCGGCCTGCTTCGACTTTGCATCGCTCGTCTGTTCCGGCTTCCGCGAAAGCCCTAGCCCTGCGGCGACGTCGCGCTGCAAGTCGAGCGCATCTGCCAAGGCGCGGCGTTGTTCTTCCGCGGCCCTGTCATCGCGCGGCGGAGCGGCGGCTTCGCGTTCGACGTTCGACGTTCGCTCCTGGGCCGTGGCTTGCTTCGTGCGCAGCTTATTGAGCTCGGCGTGCAGGGCTCGCTGCCGATCGTTCATCCGCTCCAAGAATTCTTCCGGCCCCACGATCCGCAAACGACGCGATTCGCTGGTTCGCTCTTGCGGAAGGTAATCGCTCGCGGCGGCGAACAGCGTGACGATCGTGCCCGGCGGTAACTCCAGAGGCTTCAGTTCCCAAGCGTAGTCGAAGGTGCGCGTTTCCTCGTCGCGCAGCGTCGGGGGCGCCGTTGCGGCGGGAGGTTCGAGCTTTGCGGGGCCCGCGTGAATCGGCAGATTCTGGTCCCCCTCGGCCGAGCGATCCGAGCGATTGTAGCGGAGCACGACTTCGCGTAGCGCGGTGCCGGGGCGCACAGTAAACACGTCGCCTGCCTGAATTTGCACCTTCACCACGGCCTGCGGCGTAACGATGATGTCGCCGCGCGGATCCTCGGGCGTTGCCTGCGGAAGCGGCAGCTTGACCCATGGCGGAGCATCAGCCTCGACAACGAGTTCGCGTCGTAGCTCGTCGCCGCCGGTGAAGCCGTCATCGCCGACGAGTTCCCAGCGATAGGTCGAACTTCGCAGCGGCTTCCAAGCGTTATCGCTTTCGACGGACAGCGCGAATCCGAGCCGATCGTCGGTGAGCGTCGCCGCAAGTTTTTCGTCGCCGTCGAGTTGCAGCGTTGCCGACTTCAGCGGCTTGTTCGTCCGTCCGCGTGCTTCCAATATGGTGCCTGCGGGGAACGACGACGTCAGCACGTTCTGGTCGCCGGGGCGCGGGCCGGTATCGAGCGGCTTCCAATCGACGTAAGCCGGGTAGGTCGCCTCCCATTGAATCTCCTGCACGACCGGCGGCTCGACCACTTTCAGTTCTCGCCACGGCATGGAGCGATCGTCGCCGCCGACGGCCCGATAGGCAAAATCGTGCGTGACCTTCGCCCGTTCGGCCGACCACGAGCCTCCTTCGAACCGCATGACGGTCCGCTCGATCGGCGAATTCTCTTCGAGCCGACGCGTGAGCAGGACGACGTCCCCCTCGAGTTCTTGGCCCGACTCATCGACGACTTCGGCCAGGAACCGATGGCCGTAGGCGATGCGCCGCGCGGGATCGACGAACTTTAACCGATGGGTTTGCGGCCAAGCGTCGTCGCCCCAGGGTTTCAGCAGGCGAGCCGCGGCGATGCGAGCCTCTTCTTGGTGCGTACCGGCCAATCCCGCCGTCGCCGCGATGACGACCAACGCCGTGCCGAAGGCCAGCCACACCGGACGCGAGCGGAGAATGTCGAACGTCGGCAAACGCAGGGCGTCTTCCGTCGTTTCATGAATCACGGTGCGGCGTAGTTGCGCGCTGCTGGCTCCGGGCGCTTCGGCGGGCTCGTTCAAAAACGCGACGGCGCCGGCCAAGCGTTCGTGCAGTTCGGGAAACTTGCGCTCGATTTGCCGGGCGAGGAAGATATCGCTGAGAGGAAATCGCACGGCCGGCAGCCAGTAGCGCCAGACCGCCCAGCCGAGGACGACGGCAACGCAAATTGTCGACGCCCAACGAATGCCCGGCTCTTCGTAACGGAGCAAATAATCGCCGAGCGCCGCGACGACGGCGAACGTCAGCCCCACGGCCACCGCGCAACTCGCTCCATGCACGAGCAGCAACGTCCGCGACTTGCGACGCAGCGCGCTAATGCGAATGGTCAGCGGGTGAGGCGCGCTGGGCAGGGACATCATCGGCACTCCGTTACGCCGCGGCCGTGAAGGGGGAACGTCATCATACCATTGCCTTTCGTTTCCGCAGAATCCACTCGGCGCAAAGCAACAACGTTAAGACGAGCAGCGTGTACCATTTGTTCCACAATCCGACGGGCGGCAGCGGTTCCGTCGGGGAAAGTCTGCCGCGGGGGAGCGAGTCCCAAAGCCCTGCGACGTCGGCGAGCGTAAAAAACGCTCCTTTACCCGCGGCTGCGGCGGCCTTGAGCGATGCGTGATCAGCCTCGACGGGGCCGGCCTCCATCTGCGAGGCGAGCACTTCGAATTCGTCAGCCGGAGGGGCGAGCGGGCGATCGTCCGCGCGGTCGTTGCCCGTTTCCGCGAGCGGCGTCGCCAGCCGTGCCTTGTATTTTCCTTCCGGCAAGCCGGAGACCGACGCTTCGAAAAGGTCGCGCAGGTTGCGACGACGCGTGAGGGCGACGATCTGGTTCGGTCGCCCTTCGCTCTCGATGACGATCTCCACTTTGCCGTCGGTCGGCACGGCCCGTTCGTCTTGATATCGGACTTCAACGACGACCGGCTTGCCGACGTCGTATTCTTCTTTGGCAACGCGCAGCGCGGCGGCGCGATTGTTTCCTTTACCCGTCGCCAATTGCCGGAGGGCTTGAACCCAGTAGCGAGCGAAATAAAGATCGCCGACGCGCCGCCGCCAGCGCCAGGTTTCGTCCGTCGTGTGGAAGAGCACCATCCCGCGTCCGGCCCGTTGGAAAAGCACCAGCGGCAGCGGTCCTCCTTCCTTATTGCGGGCGTCGACCGCTTCCACCATGACCTGCGCCGATTTGCGTTTCTCCGTTTCGAGCATCCAGTACAGCAGCGGCAGGTTTTCCCAGACCTTGCGCGATTCGGCGCTGGTGTCGGCCAATTGGAAGATTGGTTCCTCGGCGCTCTCGGGCGTGAGCTGAACGGTCGTGCCGTCGCCGGCCGGGGAAGGATCGTCGGGCGGGGCCGTGCGCGTGAAGTCGATCGGCAAGAGTTCGGCCAGCGGCGAACCGCGATAGGCCGACGGCATGAAGTGCGGGCCTGCGGCGAAGATAATGCCGCGACCTTTTTCCAGCACGAAATCTCGCAGGTGCCCGACGGCCGAGGCTCCGAGAAATTCCGGATCGACGTCGCCGAAGATCACGACGTCGTACTTGAGCAACTCGTCGAACGTAACGGGGAAGATCGTCGTTACCGACGCGTCGATCCGCGGATAGTCCTGATCGGCTTCTTGCAGCACGCAACGCAACTCGATCGTTTCGTCGCGGCCGAGCATGTGCTTGAGGTAGCGGTATTCAAAGTTCGGATACGACTGCACCAGCAAGACTTTGATCTTGTCGGTGCGCACCTCGACGACCGCTTCCAACCGGTTATCCTCTTCCGTCACTTCGCCGGCGAGCGGCTTCGTCTCGACGACGTAGCGGAACGTGCCGGTCTTCTCGACGCGATGCGTCAGCCGCACGGCTTGGCCCGCTTCGTCCTTGCCGAGCTTCACCAACTTCTTGGCCAGCGGCGCGGCCGTATCCGCCTCGCGTAGCACGACTTCCACGGCCGTGCCTTCCGCGCCGGTGCCGGAGAGCGTGAAGTCGAAGCTGACGAGATCGTTGACCATCACGTTTTCGCGGGTCTTAAGCTCCGCGAGTTCGACGTTGAGCGCCTTTTTCGTTTCGCCCAGGCCGATCGTGAACAGGTTGACGTTGCGCTGCGCCGCGGCCGCGGCGGTTTCGGCCAGTTCCACGCCGGCCGTATTGATGCCGTCGGAAATCAGCACGACGGCCGCGATCGGCTGGCCGCGCAGTTCATCGAGGGCCGAGCGCATACCGTCTCCCAATCGCGTCGATTTACCGACCGCGGGCAAGCGGGCAAGTTCGGCACGCAGGGCAGCGTCGTCAAGCGGTAGCAGTCGAGCGGCATCGGACACGGCAAAAGCGCGGACCTGATAGTTTTGCTCGGCCAGGCGACGCAGGAACGTCGCCTCGTTTTCCAATAGCAACATGCGAGCCAGTTCGATGCGGGCAGGCCCGTCGGCTTCTGTCGAACTCGAAGCGGGAATCGGTGTCGCGTCCCCTTGGCGTTTCTTCAAATCTTCGACGAGTCGCTCCGCCAGCCGACGCGCAAAGACCGGATCGGCGTAACGATCGGCGATCTTCATGCTTTCGGAGTCGTCGACCAGCACGATCACCGTCGGCAGCCCGGCGCGACGGAGCGTAATGCTCAACTCGCCGAGCATTGCAATCACCACGCTGATCGCAAGCATCCGCAGCGTCGCCAGCAGAATCCGATACGCGCGACTCGCTTCGGTGGAACGAGAGTAACAGTAGAACACCGCGATCGCCGCGATGATAAGCAGCGCGAGGGTCGCGGTCGAACTGATCGGCCGCAGCAATTCGACGCGGGCCAACACCGATTCGTCGCTTGAGCCGGGGCCGACGCCGAGCCAACGTTGTAGCCACGCAGGGCACTCGAAGTTCATCGCCGCCCCCTTCCGGCACGCCCGGCCAGCAGAGTTTCCGCGACCGCCGCGACGAGCGCGCCGAGCAAAAACCAGCGATGAATCGGATTAGACTCGCCCGACGCAACGAACGTCCTCGCGGGCTCGGCAAAGTCCTGCAGGTCGGTGCTGTAGTGCAGCGGCACGGTCGACCACGGCAGCGAGGTAAGCCGATTCGAAGCCAATTTCACAAGTTCGCTTTCGCGCGGATCGACGTTCACCGCGAACGGCCGGGTCGTTTGCTCGGCGGCGGCGATCGTCACCGCGTAAATGCCGCTGGTCGGCGTCTCGGCGAACGACCAGCGAAAGAACTCGCCGGCCGGCACGACTTCGGCGGACGCCGGCCCTGGATTAAGTTTGGCGGTCGGAGGTGTCGTGGTCCCGCTTGGCGTGGGCGTCGTGAGCGTACGGCGCGGTTGCGGTTCCGCGTTGTCCGCAGGTATGGCGACGGTGACTTGCGCCGCGGCCGTCGTCCGTCGAAAAGCCCCGTCGAGCGGTTGTCCGACGATCCGCGACGTTCCGGCCGTGCGACCTCCGGCGGCGTACGAAACCAACTCCTGCACGATCGGTACGAAGCCGGGGCTCAGGGGCATCGTCGTCCAAGAAGCTTGCAACGACGTGGCGACCAGCAGCGACCGGCCCGCCCCGATTTTTTCGCTAACGATAAACGGATCCTTGGCCTCGTTGAGGAATTCCAGCACACGCCGCGCTTGCGGACGCTCGGCGTCGTTGAGCCGGAAGTAGCGATAGACGGGCGTATTCAGCAGGTTGCCTTGTTCCGAACCGCGAAACTCGGCGACGAGCGGGTGTTCGTACTTCAGCGGGTTGAGCTTGTACTGCGCCTCTTCGACGAGCGGGCCAAGCTTGGCCGGCAAGATGCGCTCCGAGCCGTCGGCGAGCAGCTTGTTGTAGTCGGCCGCATCGACCCGCGGGCCGAGCCACGTGACGAGCCCGCCTCCTTCGTTAACGTAGCTCCAGAGAATTTTGGCCTGCGAAGGCGTGAACCGTTTGACGCCGACGAGGAACACGCAGTCGTAATCTTTGAGTTCACGCCGTTGCAGGACGTCGTCCGTTTCGACGTCGACCGACACCGGCGACGGCCCGCCGAGATCGGCGCCCGGCCGCAGTTTCAGCGCCGCCGCCAGATTCTCGAAGCCGTACTCTTCTTCCTCCGAGGCAATCGCCTCACGCAGTACGAGCACGCGCAGGTTCGGCTTTGTTTCTAGCGCTAAGTAGCGGCGGTTGTCGATTTCCAAACGGTCGGGCCCCAGTTCGACGTCGTAAATCGTGGCGCCTGGCGCCCGCGGAACATTCGTCGACGGGTAATCGAATTCGACCGTCGCCTCGCCGGCGGGCTCGAGATCGATCGTCTTCTCCTCGACTTTGCGACCATCGACGTTGAGCGTGATCGGCACGCGCGATTTGGCTTGCCGGCCGAAGTTGCGAACTACGGCCCTCAAGGTGGTCGGCAAGCCGACGACGGCGTACGGTTCCGCCGCTTCCAAGCTAACGATGGCCGAGTTCTCGGCGTCGGCCGCGCCGACGTCGATCAGCGAAACCGCCGTATCGCCCCCCCACCGTTCGCAGCGGGCCTGAAATTCGGCCAGCGCATCGGCGCCCCGCGCGCCGTCGGCCGGTTCCCAAGTTTGCTTTCCCAGGTCCGTGACGAAGTACACGATGCGCCGTCGAATCTGCGGATGCATATCCCGCGACTTGCTCAAGAGCCGATCGAGTTCGTTCAGGCACTGCGGCAAGTTTCCCGCGCCGTGCGGCTGGCGGAGGTCTTCGACGATCGCCCGCATTTCATCCTTACGAAACAACGGCGGGCCGACGACGGTGCGCGACGGCGTACCGAGCACGACTAAACTGAGCCCGTCACCTTCGCGGGCGTTGTCAACGATTCGCTCCGCCACGGCCTGGGCTTGTTCAAAATAGCTTTGCTGGCCGGTCGGGCGATAGTTCATCGAGAACGAGCCGTCGACGACGACCACACGGTGCACGCGTTCGCCGGAAGCAACCAGTTGCTCAGCCCCACGAAAGCCCGGTTCGGCCGCGGCGATCACCGCCAGCAAGATCAAAAGCGTTCGTAAGGCCAGCAGCAACCACTGCTCAAGCTGCATCCGCCGCGAGTTCTTCTTCACGGCCGCCAAGAGAAACTGCATCGCGGCCCACGACGTTTCGCGATACTTGCGCTTGTTCAGCAAGTGGATCACGATCGGCGCGCTCGCGGCCGCCAACCAACCCAAGATCATCGGGTTGGCCACGAAGGCGACGAGCAGTGATGCCGAAACTAAATGCAAAAGACTCCGGTCGCTTACGCTCCCGGCTCGCTGTCTGAGTCAGATTCTTATTTCACGCGATTCATGCGACTCGCGAGATACGTGCTGATCGCCAAGTCGAGCGGCTGATCGGTGCGTAACTGCAAGTAGTCGATATTTCGGGCATAGCATCCCTGCCGCACGGCTTTGGTAAACGCTTCAAACTCGGCTAAGTACGCCTTGCGCAAACTCGGCGGATCGGCCAAGAGTTCCGGCAAACCTTCGAGCCCTTTGAACATCGTCATGTTGCGGAAGGGAAAGTCGAGTTCGGCCGGGTCGAGCACGTGCATCAGGATGACTTCGTGACGCCGGTGCCGGAAATGCTTTAAGCCGGCGAGCAACGAGCCGACGTCGTCGAATAAATCGCTCAGCACGACCACGACGCCGCGCTTCTTGTAGCGTTCCGCAAGGTCGTGAAAGATTGGACCCATCGAAGTCTTCGCAGCCGACGGCGTGACTTCCATCGCGTGTAACAACTGCTTGAGATGCGTTGGGTGCGTGCTCGGGCGAATGAAGGCCCGTACTTCTTTGTCGAACGTCGTGAGGCCGACGCCGTCTTGTTGTTGCAACACCAGATACGTGAGCGAGGCCGCAACGCAGCGGGCGTAGTCGAGCTTCGACAGCGGAGCTTCGTCGCTCTGGTAGGTCATGCTCTCGCTGACGTCGAGCAGCATGTAGCAGACGAGGTTCGTTTCTTCCTCGTACTGCTTCAGGTAAATGCGATCAGTCTTGCCGAACGCTTTCCAATCGACGTACCGCAAGTCGTCGCCCGGCACATATTCGCGGTGTTCGGCAAACTCCACGGAGAAGCCGTGGAACGGGCTCTTGTGAGCGCCCGTCACATAACCTTCGACGATGGACCGTGCCCGCAGTTCTAAGCCTTGCAGCTTAGCCAGCGTCCGCGGATCCAAATATTTCCGGTAGTTTTCCACGGCTTAGCGCACCGTCGTCGGAGGCGGGAATGACGTCCATGAGGCGACGCACGATGTCGTCAGGACGGAGCCCTTCGGCTTCGGCGTTGAAGTTGGTCATGATGCGATGTCGGAGGACCGGCAAGGCTACGGCCCGGACGTCGTCGCACGTGGCGGCATAGCGGCCATGCAAGGCCGCCCGCGCTTTGGCCCCGAGCACAAGGTACTGACTAGCCCGGGGCCCGGCGCCCCAACTGACGTAGTCGGTCACGAAGTCGGGGACTTCCCCTTTTTCGCGGCGCGTGAGCCGAGTGAACTGCATGGCGTAGCGCATCACATGGTCAGGGGCCGGGATGCGGCGGACGATCTGCTGCAGTTGCAGGATTTCTTCGCCGTCGAGCGTCGGCTTCAGTTGCACGTGCGAGTCGGTCGTCGTGCGGCGGACGATTTCAAGCTCTTCTTCTTCTTCGGGGTAGTCCACGAAGACGTTGAACATGAACCGGTCGAGCTGCGCTTCCGGCAGCGGGTAGGTGCCTTCTTGCTCGATCGGGTTCTGCGTCGCCAGCACGAAGAACGGCGGATCGAGTTTGTACCGCCGACCGCCGACCGTGACCTGATGCTCCTGCATGCTTTCCAGAAGCGCGGCCTGCGTCTTGGGCGGCGTCCGGTTGATTTCGTCGGCCAGGATCACGTTGGCGAAAATTGGGCCCGGCAAGAATTTGAACTCGCGGGTGCCCGAGAGCTTGTCTTCTTGAATGACTTCCGTGCCGGTGATGTCGGCCGGCATGAGGTCGGGCGTGAACTGCACGCGGCTGAACTTCAGCGTCAGCGTGTCGGCCAAGGTGCGAATGAGCAGCGTCTTCGCGAGGCCCGGCACGCCGACGAGCAAGCAATGGCCGCGGGCAAACATGGCGATCAGCAGTTCTTCGATCACCTGCTGTTGGCCGACGATCACCTTCTGTAATTGCTCATTGATCTGGCGAAAGGCTTGATTCAGCCGATGTACGGCCTGCACGTCGTCGTCGGCGAGCGTCATGAAAACCTCTTAGAGTTGCGGCAAGCGGATGGCGTTGCGTGGCCCGCCGC
>JAFLCO010000155.1 GCA_017303535.1 Planctomycetota bacterium | reverse complement strand
GGCGATGCCCCCTCGCTTGCGCTTCGGGGCTAGTATTGTGGATCGATGTCCGCTTGCAATTTCGCGCCCATGGCCCCCGGTTTGATGAACCGGGGGGCTAGAGTCGGCGTGCCCAGCGCGCAGCGGATTGCGTAGTTTCCCAAACACCGGCCGGGGATTCCAATCAACTTTTGGCCGGCAGCCGGCACGTATAGAGATCCACCACCGCGCCCTCGACGCAGCCTACCCAGACCACCCGCCCACCGCCCCTCGGATCGGGTGAAGAATCGCGAAATTCAGGATTTGCGCCGTTTTTCGGCAAGCTTTACGCGAACTTTCGCCGATGGGCACAAGTCGATAAATTGACGGGCTTTACGGACGCCAAATTCCGTACCGGACCGTCTTGCGACTTCGGGCTCTTTTAGTATAGTTACTGGTTTTCGTGGTGGAAAAACTACGCAAAAGGCTGGCGTAGCTCAATTGGCAGAGCAGCGGTTTTGTAAACCGCAGGTTGCGGGTTCGACTCCCACCGCCAGCTCTGTTTGGTGGGCAGCGCTAATTGTTTTTGTACTGATCGTTTTGTTCGTGTCCGTCGGTCGTGTCTGGTCGAGTCGGGAAGTTTGACCTCGTTAGCCTTGGTCGGTGTAAGCCTTGGTCGGTTCGAGAGGTTCGGCGATCCGCGATTGCTTTGGGCGCGGCAAAGGCAGTCGCCTTGTCGCGGCAGGAAGTCTGAGAGATTGCAAGGCTGAGTAAGTAAGGGCTGAGGAGGGTTACCCGAGTGGTCAAAGGGGCCAGACTGTAAATCTGGTGGCTTACGCCTTCACAGGTTCGAATCCTGTACCCTCCACTGTGCGGCAATCGCGAGCAGATTGGTCTCGCGGCTTAATGCCGAAGTGGTTTGAAAAATAATTTCCCGGGATTTCAATTTTCCGGAAATGTCCGTGATGTTCGTTTGGTTGGTGTTTTTGTTCGGGTCGGGTTTTGGTTCGGGTCGGATTCGGATCGGAGTCTGGTGCTTGCGGGTGTAGCTCAATGGTAGAGCGGCTGCCTTCCAAGCAGCATGCGAGGGTTCGATTCCCTTCACCCGCTTCGGTTTGGTTTGCCTGTTTGTTCGGATTGTCGGTTTGCTGGTGAGTCGGATTGCTCGTGAGAGCTAAAGGACGGCCGCTGCTGTAGCTCAGTCGGTAGAGTGCGTCCTTGGTAAGGACGAGGTCATGGGTTCGAATCCCATCAGCAGCTCTTTGCGAGGCGTGCGTTTGTTCGGGTTCTGAAGAGTTTGTGGAAGTCTGCTTGAGAATGCCGGGCGGGTCGCAAGTTTTTCGCTCGTTTTTAAGTCGCTAAACACAGTCGGATTTTGCTTCATTTGTAGGGAGTTAGAATGGCCAAGGGTACTTTTGAGCGGACGAAACCGCACGTGAACGTGGGCACGATCGGTCACATCGACCACGGCAAGACCACGACCACCGGCGCCATCCTGGCCGTCCAAGCGGCCAAGGGTAAGGCCGAGAAGAAGTCTTATTCCGACATCGCTAAGGGCGGTACCGTCCGCGATGAAACCAAGACGGTGACGATCGCCGTCTCGCACGTCGAATACGAAACCGACAAGCGTCACTATGCCCACATCGACTGCCCGGGCCACGCCGACTTCATCAAGAACATGATCACCGGCGCCGCCCAGATGGACGGCGCGATCCTGGTCGTGTCGGCCGCCGACGGTCCGATGCCGCAAACGCGCGAACACATCCTCTTGGCTCGCCAAGTCGGTGTGCCGGCGCTGGTGTGCTTCTTGAACAAGGTCGACCTGGTCGACGACGCCGAGTTGCTCGAACTCGTCGAAATGGAACTCCGCGAGTTGCTCACGCACTACGGCTTCCCCGGCGACGAAATCCCGATCATCCGCGGCGCCGCCAAGCCGGCTTACGACAGCCCGGCCGATCCGAAGGCCAGCAAGTGCATCTCGGATCTGCTCGACGCCGTCGATTCGTACATCCCCGAACCGCAACGTGAAGTCGACAAGCCGTTCCTCATGGCGGTCGAAGACGTGTTCTCGATCGAAGGCCGCGGTACTGTAGCGACCGGTCGTATTGAACGCGGTATCGTGAAGGTCGGCGACGAAATCCAAATCATCGGCCTCACCAAGGAGCCGAAGAAGACGGTCGTCACCGGCGTCGAAATGTTCCAAAAGACGCTCGAATCGGGCCAAGCCGGCGACAACGTCGGTTGCTTGCTCCGCGGTTTGAAGCGTGAAGACGTCGAGCGCGGCCAAGTGTTGGCCAAGCCGGGCTCCATCACGCCGCACACCAAGTTCGAAGCCGAAATTTACGTGCTGTCGAAGGAAGAAGGCGGTCGCGCCACTCCGTTCTTCGCCGGCTATCGTCCGCAGTTCTACTTCCGTACGACCGACGTCACCGGTGCGGTGAGTCTGATGGGCGGTGCGGAAATGTGCATGCCGGGCGACAACGCCAAGGTGACCGTCGAGTTGATCTCGCCGATCGCCATGGATGAGAAGGTCCGTTTCGCCATCCGTGAAGGCGGCAAGACCGTCGGCTCGGGCGTCGTGACGAAGATCCTCGAATAGGTTGAAAACAAGTTCGGGGTTCAGGGTTCGGGGTTGGTGGTTTTCTCGCGAGAACCATGAACTCTGAACCTTGAACCTTCGAACCGGTTAGGGGTGTAGCTCAATTGGCAGAGCAGCCGTCTCCAAAGCGGCAGGTTGGGGGTTCAACTCCCTCCGCCCCTGCTTGATTGGAAGTATTGGCTTGACGGAATTGAAGTTGGAATTGAGTGCGTGATTTGGCGAGCGGTCGGCGTTAGCCGGCCGTTTGGCGGAATCGCGGGGATCGATAACCGGAGAGCCGCGGACGGCTTGCCAAAGCAAGCGGCCGTGGCGGCGTGAAGGAACGCTGTATGTCAAATGAAGGCGATGTTGCCGCGAGTCCCGCCCGGGGTTCGATGTTCAGCACCGATCTCTACAAGCGGAACCAAGGGCGCATCACGCGCCAGGCGACGTTTGGGGCGATCGCGCTGGTCGTCATTCTCGGTGTGTGGGCCTTGCATCGGCAGTTGCATTCGGTCGATGAAAACTTCCGCTACGGGATCGACGCCGCGCTCGTGGTGTCGGGCCTGTGGCTGGCGTTCCGCGTCGTGAACATGCCGCGGTTCGCGGACTTTCTGATTTCCGTCGAGGCGGAAATGAAGAAGGTTTCGTGGCCGACGCGGACCGACCTGGTCCACACGTCGAGCGTGGTGATGTTCGTGATCTTCGGTTTGGCGATGATCTTGTTCGTTTACGACTTGATCTGGCAGCGCCTGCTGGGGCTGCTGGGCGTGCTGTGATTTAGGAACGTCATTTAGCCGCGGAGCTCGTCTCCGCGCGTCTGCGATTTTGTTCGAGCTAGTGAAATAGGACGCAATGCGAATGGACGAGAACCAGCAACCGGGCGACGAAGTACCGCAAGACGCGCATGCGTCGAACGGCGCGGCCGTCGAAAATGCGGGCGCGGCCGACGAGGCCGAAGCTTCCGCACCCGCTGCGCCCGCAAAGCCGTCGAAGAGCACGCTCGAGTCGTGGATGGAAGCCGCCGCCGCCGCCGAGAAGAAGAAGCCGGTGCCGACGGGCGAAAAGAAGTGGTACATCCTCAAGGTGCAAAGCAATCGCGAAGATTCGATTCGCGACGCGCTGCTCCGTCGGATTCGCATTCAAGGTCTCAGTGATTTCTTCGGCGACATCGTCGTGCCGATCGAAAAGGTCATTGAGTTCAAGAACGGTAAGAAGCGCACGGTCAAGCGGAAGCTGTATCCGGGCTACATCGTCGTCCACATGGAATTGAACGACGACACGTGGTTCCTGATTCGCGAGACCGGCGGCATCGGCGACTTCACGCAGTCGGGCGGCAAGCCGGTGCCGATGGACGAGCGGGAAGTGAAGAAGATTCTTCAGAAGCCGGAAGAAGAAGAGCAGGAACAGCAGAAGATCGCCTTTCCGCACAAGAAGGGAGATCGCGTCAAGGTCAACGAAGGGATGTTCGAGAACCACGAAGGAGAAGTGGACTCGATCGATATGTCCAACGGCCGCGTGACGGTGCTGATCAATATTTTCGGTCGGCCGGTTCCGGTCGAACTGGAACACTGGCAGTTGGAAATTTTGTAGTTGTGACAATCTTCGCTTAGCCCGCTCGGCCACGAGCGGAGCATTGGCGCCGCGTGGCCGCGGCGGCTAAGCATTGATAACAAAATACGATCATCGCAGCAGTTAGCAGCAGAATCGAAATCGAAACATGGCAAAGCAACTCGTCGCATCCGTTAAGTTTCAAGTTCCCGGCGGTCAGGCCACGCCTGCTCCTCCGGTCGGTACCTCGCTCGGTAAGTTCGGCGTGAACCTCGGTCAGTTCGTGATGCAGTTCAACGAAAAGACCCGGGACGCCGGCGGTATGCCGATTCCGGTCGTCGTGAACGTGTACAACGACCGCTCGTTCGACTTTAAGACGAAGAGCCCGCCCGCCGCGGCGCTGCTGAAGAAGGCCGCCGGCTTGGCCAAAGGCTCGGGCGTGCCGAACAAAGACAAGGTCGGCAAGGTGACCGGCGCGCAAGTGATGGACATCGTGAAGATGAAGATGGAAGACCTCAATGCCCGCGATGCGGAACACGCTCGCCGCATGGTCGAAGGCACGGCCCGCAGCATGGGCATCACCGTCGAAGGCTAAAACCGATTGTCGGGCGACTCGCAGCCGAACCTCACGGCTCGTCGCACGTGAACCTCGAACACTGAACTGTCTGTCATGCCCACGCAAAGCAAACGTTTTAAAGCCTTGGCCGTGAAGAACCCGACGCCGGCCAAGAACCCGCTGCCGCTCGACCAAGCGGTGAAAATGCTGAAGGAATTCGGCAACACGAAGTTCGACCAATCGGTGGAGATCGCCGTGCGGTTGGGCATCGACCCGAAGCAAGCCGACCAACTGGTGCGCGGTTCGATCGTGCTCCCGAACGGCATCGGCAAGAGCCTCCGCGTGATCGTGTTCGCGAAGGGCGATTTGGCCGAAGCCGCCAAGGCTGCCGGAGCCGACGAAGTGGGCGCCGAAGAGCTATCCAAGAAGGTCAAGGACGGCTGGACCGATTTCGACGTCTGCATCGCGGCCCCGGATATGATGGGCCTGGTCGGTCCGCTCGGTAAGGTGCTGGGTCCGCGCGGTTTGATGCCTTCGCCTCGTGCGGGCACCGTGACGCCCGAAGTCGCCAAGACCGTCAAGGAATACAAGGCCGGTAAGGTCGAATTCCGCAACGACGATTACGGCATCGTTCACGCCGTGGTCGGCAAGGTGAGCTTCACCGCCGAGAAGATCGCGGAGAACGTCAAGGCCTTCATCGAACACATTCACCACATCAAGCCGAACGCCGTTCGCGGTCAGTACGTGAAGACGATCTCGATCAGCGCGACGATGAGCCCCGGCATTCGCCTGGCTTAGTTCGTCCGCGGTTGAGAGATCGAAGTACGAGAGTCGCGTTTCGTCGCCGGATTTATTTTTCCTGAAGAAGAGTCATGAGTAAGTACGTCAAGAACCTGCTGATCGACGACGTCAAAAAGAAATTGGCCGGCGTCAACGATGCGCTGCTGGTCAGCGTCTCCGGCTTGGACGCAACCAAGAATCAATCGCTTCGCGCGAAGCTTCGCGGCAAGGGCATCGGCCTGATGGTCGTGAAGAACAGCCTCGCGAAGCAAGCCACGAAGGGCACGCCGCTGAACGTGGCGTTCGACCAAGCCGAAGGCTCGCTGGCCGTCGTCTGGGGCTCGGCCGACATCGTCTCGCTGGCGAAGGAAGTCGTCGCGATCGCCGAAGACAAGACGATGGCGCCGTTTGCCGCCCGCGGCGGCGTCGTCGACGGTCAACGCCTGTCTGCCGACGAAGTGAAGGACGTCAGCAAGTGGCCCTCCCGCGAAGAAGTGCTCGGCAAGATCGTCGGGCAGATTCTCGGCCCGGGAGCCCAACTCGCGGCGTTGCTACTCGGCCCCGGCGGACAACTCGCCGGCCAGCTCAAGACCAAGTCGGAAGGTGCGGAAGGGGACGCCGAAGCGGCCCCCGCCGCCGCCGAATAGTTCGCCCGTTCGTGAATTGCTCGTCCGTTTAAACAGACCCAACAGCGTTTCCTCAAATCCCCGTCGGCGGTCGTGTCCAGCTTCTCCGATCACGCTCACGGCTTTGGGAAACTTGTCGTAACTCGAAACTCCGTCATTAATTAACCCCCGACGTGCCGCGCGGCAGTGAGTCCTGCGTGCGGCGTCGTCAGTCAGTGTGAAAGGAACGTTCCCATGTCCGAAGGTACCGCAACCGCCAGCTACTCCGACGCCACGAAGAGCCTCGGCGACCAAATCGTCGCTCTGACGCTGAAGCAAGCCAAGGAACTGGCCGACTACCTCGAAAACGAACACGGCATCAAGGCTGCCGCCGGCGGCGCTGTGATGATGGCCGCTGGTCCTGCTGCCGCCGGCCCGGCTGCCGCTAAGGAAGAGCAGACCGAGTTCGACGTCGTCTTGGAAGCCTTCGGCGAAAACAAGATCGGCGTGATCAAGGTCGTCCGCGCCGCCACGGGCCTCGGCTTGAAGGAAGCCAAGGACCTGGTCGAAGGCGTGCCGAGCAAGGTCAAGAGCGGCGTGTCGAAGGAAGACGCCGCCAAGCTCAAGAAGGAACTCGAAGAAGCCGGCGCCAAGGTCGCCGTCAAGTAGTTCTGTCTCGCTCGTTGCCAGGGCCCGGCGGTCGCCGCGGCCTTGCGACAGGCGACCAAGCTACCGGACGCGATCACGGTTTGTCCGTGGTCGGATTTACTCAGACGCGGCGGCTTCGGCTGCCCGTCTGCATCGGCAGGCTGCGAACATGAGTTGGTTGAAAGTAGGCATGGTTCGCAGCCCTGCTGAAGTGGCGAAATTCGAGGTCGGCGAGTACTCATATCTCGTGAACCCACGTATTCCGCAGCGGTTCGGAAACTTCCCGGCGCGGCGCGATCCGCCCACATCGCAATATTCGCCTGAATTTAAGGCGTGCGAGGTGCGGCGGCGTTCGTGTTTTGTCGCGGCGAAAGTTTCCAGCGGCTCGAAATGCGCGTGTTTCGCGAGTTCTGCAGTTTCGGCCGCGCGAGCTCTCGCAACCGTTTGAAATTCGCGGCCCTGACGTTCCCGCAAACGTCCTCGGCCGCGCCCGTATTGCGACTTCCCCAATAGCGCCCCAAAGCGGGCGTTCAGGAGCAGGACCCCTCATGGCGACTTCGGCCGAACGACGTCTGCGACCCCAGGAAATTAAGCGTTTTGGTCAAACAAAAGAGTACTACACGATCCCGAGCCTGACCGACATTCAGACTCGCGGTTACGACACGTTCCTGCAGCTCGACGTCCCGACCGAGAAGCGCAAAGACCACGGCATCGAAGGGGTGCTGCGGGAAATCTTCCCGGTCGAAAGCTACGACAAGACGCTGAAGCTCGATTACCTCCGCTACGAACTCGGCAAGCCGCGCTACACGCCGGACGAATGCCGTCAGTTGCGACTCACGTACGGTCGGCCGTTCAAGGTTTGGCTGCGCTTGAACAAAGAGCAGCCGATCGAAGAAGAAGTCTATCTCGGCGACATGCCGATCATGCTCGGCGGCGGCGAGTTCATCATCAATGGCGCCGAACGCGTCGTCGTTTCGCAGCTGCACCGCAGCCCGGGCGTCGACTTCATCAGCGAGATGGAAGGCCTCGACAAACGGCTCCACTCGTGCCGCATCATTCCGGAACGCGGCAGCTGGATCGAACTGAACGTCACGAAGAAAGACGTACTCGTCGTCCGCATCGACCAAAGCGGTAAGTTCGCCGCCACGACGTTGCTCCGCGCGATGGATCCGAAGTACGGCACACACTCCGAACTCATCCGCTGCTTCTACGACACCGAAACGGTCAAGGTCGTCGACGGCCGCAGCGCCGCGAAGATCGAAAACAAGATCGCCGTCAACGACGTCGTTTACCCGGTCGCCAGCGATCGGGCCGGCGAGATCATGGTCGAATCCGGCCAGAAGATCACGAAGAACGTCGCCGAATTGATCTGCACCTCGGGCGTCACTTCGATCGAAGTGATGGACGACGTCAAGGATCCGATCGTCTTCAACACGCTGCAAGAAGACAATACGCAGAGCCACGAAGAAGCGCTGCTCAAGATCTATCAACGGCTCCGCCCCGGCAACCCGCCGCAGCTTGAAAAGGCCCGCGCGCTGTTCTTCGAAAAGTTCTTCGATACGAACCGCTACCGTCTCGGTCGCGTTGGCCGTTTCCGCATCAACCGGAAGCTCGGCCTCAACGTGAGCGAAGAGGAAATGACGCTCCGCGCGGATGACCTCATCGCTTCAATTCGCTACCTGCTCCGTCTGCGGATGGACGACCCGAAGGCCGAAATCGACGACATCGATCACCTCGGCAATCGCCGTCTGCGTACGATCGACGAACTCGCCGCCGACGAACTCCGCAAGGGCTTCCTCAAGCTCCGCCGCACGGTGCAAGAGCGCATGAGCCTGAAGGAAGTCGACGACATGACGCCGCGCAGCTTGGTGAACCCCAAGAGCGTGTCGGCCGCCATCGAATACTTCTTCGGCCGCGGCGAGTTGTCGCAAGTCGTCGACCAAACGAACCCGCTCTCGATGCTCACGCACGAGCGTCGTCTGTCGGCCCTCGGCCCAGGCGGTTTGAATCGTAAGCGTGCCGGCTTCGAAGTGCGCGACGTTCACATTTCGCACTACGGCCGCATTTGCCCGATTGAAACGCCCGAAGGTACGAACATCGGTTTGATCTCCAGCTTGGCGATCTACTCCGGCGTCGATGAGTACGGCTTCTTGGTCACGCCTTACCGCAAGGTAAACAAGGGCAAGGTGACCGACGACGTCGTTTGGCTCCGCGCTGATCAAGAAAGCGAAGCCTATTTGGCTCCGGCCGACACGATGGCCCCCGGCGGCAAGATCGAAGGCGACACGATCGTCGCCCGTTATCGGGCCGACTTCCAACTCGTGCCGTCGGACAAGATCGAGTTCATGGACGTCGCGCCGTGCCAGATGGTCGGCGTTTCGGCCGGTTTGATTCCGTTCTTGGAACACGACGACGCCAACCGCGCGCTGATGGGTTCGAACATGCAACGGCAAGCCGTGCCGCTCTTGATCACCGAGCCGCCGATCGTCGCCACCGGCATGGAACGCGACGTCGCCGTGAACTCGGGCATGCTCGTTCGCGCCAAGCGCAAGGGCACGGTCACTTACGTCGATGCCGAACGCATCGAAATCGGCGGCGAAGACGTCTACCACCTCCGCAAGTACCACGGCCTCAACGAACGGACCTGCTTGAACCAGAAGCCGATCGTCGAGATGGGCCAGAAGGTCGAAAAAGGCCAAGTGCTCGCCGACGGCGCCGCCACCTACAAGGGCGAACTCGCGCTAGGCCGCAACGTGCTGGTCGGCTTCATGTCGTGGGACGGGTTCAACTTCGAAGACGCGATCATCATCAGCGAAGAGCTGGTGCAACAAGACGTCTACACTTCGATTCACATCGAAGAGTTCGACATCGAAATCCGCGAAACGAAGCTGGGCCGCGAAGAGTTCACCCGCGACATCCCGAACGTCAGCGAAAAGATGCTCCGCAACCTCGACGAAGGGGGCATCGTCCGCGTCGGTACTTTCGTACGGCCGGGCGACATTCTCGTCGGCAAGGTTTCGCCGAAGTCGAAGACCGAACTTACGCCGGAAGAAAAGCTGCTCCACGCGATCTTCGGCCGCGCCGGCGAAGATGTGAAGAACGATTCGCTCGAAGTCCCCTCGGGCATCGAAGGTATCGTCATCCACACGCAGAAGTTCTCGCGTCGGATGAGCCTCACCGATTCCGAACGCAAGGACTTTGAGAAGACGCTGAAGGACGTCGAAACCGACGGCAACGCGAAGATCGCCGCCGCCTTCGGTGCGATGGTCGAAGAAATCGAGAAGACCCTCGGCAAGAAGCTCACCGACGAAGACGGCAACTCGCTGGTCCACGGCCAGGAGCACCGCTTCGTGGCCGAGCAAGCTGCGCGATTCAAGCTGGAGTCGCTCGATCTCCGCAGCCCGCAGCGCAAGACCGACGTCGAGAAGATCTATAAGCAAATGTGGCCGGCCGTCGAAGATGCGACGGACGAACGCGATCGCTTGCTCAACTCGATGAAGCGGGGCGACGAACTCCGCAGCGGCGTGCTGCAAATGGTCAAGGTTTACATCTCGGCCAAGCGCGTGATCTCCGTCGGCGATAAGATGGCTGGACGCCACGGTAACAAGGGCGTGATCGCCAAGATTCTGCCGAAGGAAGACATGCCGTTCTTGGCCGACGGCACTCCGATTCAGATCATGCTGAATCCGCTGGGCGTGCCGAGCCGTATGAACGTCGGTCAGATTCTCGAAACGCACTTGGGTTGGGCCGGCGCCAAGCTGGGCTTCCAAGCCGTGACGCCGGTCTTCGACGGCGCCAGCGAAGAAGACATTCACAAGTGCTTGAAGGACGCCGGCCTGCCGCTCTCCGGCAAGTCGCAATTGTTCGACGGCCGCACGGGCGAACCGTTCGAGCAGAACACGACGGTCGGTTACATCTACATGCTCAAGCTGCACCACTTGGTCGACGACAAGGTGCACGCTCGCAGCACAGGCCCGTACTCGCTCATTACGCAGCAGCCGCTCGGCGGCAAGGCTCGCTTCGGCGGTCAACGGTTCGGTGAAATGGAAGTGTGGGCGCTCGAGGCATACGGTGCCGCGTACATCCTGCAAGAACTGCTCACCGTGAAGAGCGACGACGTCGAAGGTCGTACGAAGATTTACGAGTCGATGGTCAAGGGCGAGAACACGCTGGAAGCCGGCACCCCGGCCAGCTTCGACGTGCTCACGAACGAAATCCGCGGACTCGGTTTGAATATGCAGTTGGAGAAGCGCCGGATTTGAGGTGGCGAAGTTCGACCCGGGATCTCGTCATCTAGCTAACACGAAGGATTTAAATACATGAGCGTCGGCGAAACCTCTTACGATCGCATTAACGACTACGCTTCGGTCAAAATCAGCCTCGCCCGCCCGCACGACATTCGTAGCTGGTCGTTCGGCGAAGTGAAGAAGCCGGAAACGATCAACTACCGTACGTACCGCCCGGAAAAAGACGGCCTCTTCTGCGAGCGCATCTTTGGCCCGGAAAAAGACTGGGAATGCTCCTGCGGCAAGTACCGCGGCATGAAGTACAAGGGCATGATCTGCGATCGCTGCGGCGTGAAAGTCACGCACAGCCGCGTGCGCCGCAAGCGCATGGGCCATATCGAATTGGCCGCGCCGGTCGTGCACATTTGGTTCTTCAAGGCCATGCCCAGCCGCTTGGGCAACCTGCTCGACATGAAGACGACGAGCATGGAAAAGATCATCTATTTCCAAGACTACGTCGTCATCGACCCGAAAGAGACGCCGCTCAAGAAGAACCAACTCCTCACGGAAGAAGAATTCCGTAAGGCCCGCGAAGACTACGGCGACGGCTCGTTCGAAGCCGACATGGGCGCGGAAGCCGTGCGCAAGATGCTCGCGGGCTTGGAGCTGGTGTCGCTCTCGCAAGAGCTGCGCACGGCGCTGGCTGAAACCGGTTCGAAGCAAAAGCAGAAAGACCTGATCAACCGACTGAAGATCGTCGAAAGCATCCGCGACTCGGACAACAAGCCCGAGTGGATGGTGCTGGACGTGATTCCGGTCATTCCACCGGACTTGCGTCCGCTGGTGTTGCTCGATTCGGGCAACTTCGCCACGAGCGACTTGAACGACCTCTACCGGCGGATCATCAACCGCAACAATCGGTTGAAGAAGCTGGTTGACCTCAACGCGCCGGAAGTCATCATCCGCAACGAAAAGCGGATGCTGCAACAGGCCGTCGATGCGCTGTTCGACAACAACCGCTGCAAGCGCCCCGTGCTCGGCTCGAGCAATCGCCCGCTCAAGTCGCTCACCGACATGATCAAGGGCAAGCAAGGCCGCTTCCGCGAAAACTTGCTCGGTAAGCGCGTCGACTACTCGGCCCGTTCCGTGATCGTCGTCGGTCCGAACCTTCGTCTGCACCAATGCGGCCTGCCGAAGAAGATCGCGCTCGAACTCTACCAGCCGTTCATCATTCGCCGCTTGAAGGAACTCGGCCACGCCGACACGATCAAGAGCGCGAAGAAGATGCTCGAGCGCAAAGACGCCGAGGTCTGGGATATTCTCGAAGAAGTGATTCGCAACCACCCGGTGTTGTTGAATCGCGCTCCGACGTTGCACCGCATGGGTATTCAGGCCTTCGAGCCGACGCTCGTCGAAGGCAACGCCATCAAGCTGCATCCGCTCGTCTGCAAAGGCTTCAACGCCGACTTCGACGGCGATCAGATGGCCGTGCACTTGCCGCTCTCGATCGAAGCGCAAGTGGAAGCCCACACGCTGATGATGTCGATTCACAACATCTTCAGCCCTGCCAACGGCGCTCCGATTATCTCGCCGTCGCAAGACGTCGTGATGGGTTGCTACTACGTGACGATGAACGTGCCGGAGCGCAAGGGCGACGGCATGACCTTCGGCAGCGTACAAGAAGTAATGCTCGCTCACTCGCTGGGCAAGGTCGACACGCACGCTCGCATCAAGCTGCGGCTGGAAAAGACCCGAGTTCTGAAAGCCGAAGGGGAACAAAAGCCGGGCGCCGTGATTGAAACTACGGTCGGTCGCGTGTTTTTCAACGACATGCTCCCCAAGGGCATGCCGTTCTACAACATCGCGATGCGGTCGAGCGAACTTCAGAAGGTGATCTCCGACAGCTACCAAATGATCGGCCGTCGGGCCACGATCGACCTGCTCGACAACATGAACCGCTTCGGCTTCCGCATGGCCACGCGGTCGGGCCTGTCGTTCGCCACGGACGACTTGATCACTCCGCCGACCAAGGTACGCATCATCGGCGAGGCCGATAAGCAAGTGTCGAAGTACCAAAAGCTGTACCAGCGCGGTGTTATCACCGAGCAAGAGCGGTACAACGCCGTGCTCGATGCTTGGACTCACGCTCGTGAACAGATCACGGGCGAAATGATGAAGGAGCACGAGAACGACCACCGCACCGAAGGCTACGTCAACCCGATCTACCTGATGGCTCACTCCGGCGCGCGCGGCGGCGTCGAGCAGATTCGTCAGTTGGCCGGTATGCGTGGTTTGATGGCTAAGCCGAGCGGCAAGATTATCGAAACGCCGATTAAGGCCAACTTCCGCGAAGGCCTCACCGTGCTTGAGTACTTCTCCAGTACGCACGGTGCCCGTAAGGGCTTGGCCGATACGGCTCTTAAGACGGCCGACTCCGGATACCTCACGCGTAAGCTGGCCGACGTCGCTCAAAACGTCGTCGTCACGACGCACGATTGCGGCACCAGCCAAGGCATCACGAAGAGCGTGATTTACCGCGGCGAGAAGGTCGAAGTTCGCCTGGCCGATACGATCCGCGGCCGCGTGAGCCGCACGAACATCGTGAACCCCATCACCGACGAAGTGATCGTTCGCGAAAACGAAGTCATCACGCTGCCGATCGCCCGCCGCATCCAAGAAATGGGCCTGGAAAAGATCCAGGTTCGCAGCCCGATGACGTGCGAGGCCAACCTCGGCGTCTGCCGCTGCTGCTACGGTATGGATCTCTCGACCGGTACGATGGTCGAAGAAGGAATGGCCG
>JAFLCO010000154.1 GCA_017303535.1 Planctomycetota bacterium | reverse complement strand
GCCGTGGGACCAAATGGTCCGCGAACTCATCACCGCCACCGGTAGCAACCTCGAGAACGGTGCGTCGAACTACTTCCTGCTGCATCAAGATCCGCTCGACCTGGCGGAAACGACGACCGTCGCGTTCCTCGGGCTCAACATCAACTGTGCCCGCTGCCACAACCATCCGCTCGAGAAGTGGTCGAACGATCAGTACTACGCCATGGCCAATCTGTTCGCGCGGGTTCGCGTGAAGCAGGAGCCGAAGACCAAATCGTCGGTCGTGTATGCCGACGCCTCGGGCGATCTGATTCAACCGCTCACGGGCAAGCCTCGCGAGCCGACGCCGCTCGACGGCGCGCCGCTGGCTCTCGACGACCCGAACGATCGCCGAGTTCACCTCGCCAAGTGGCTGACCGCTCCAGACAATCCGTACTTCGCCCGCTCGATCACCAATCGCGTCTGGCAAAACTTCTTCGGCCGCGGGCTGGTGGAACCTGTCGACGATTTGCGACTGACGAACCCGGCCAGCAATCCGGAACTGCTGGACGCCGCGGCCAAGCACTTGGTGGCGAACAAATTTCAGTTGCGCTCGTTGATGCGCGTCATTCTGCAGTCGGCCGCGTACCAGCGCAGCAGCTTGCCGCTACCCGAAAACGAAATCGACGATCGGTTTTACTCGCGCTACTACCCGAAGCGCCTAATGGCCGAGGCGTTGCTCGACGCCGTGTCGAACGTCACGGAGCAGCCGACGAAGTTCCCCGGCTTTCCCGAAGGCTATCGGGCTCTGCAACTCCCGTCGTCGAGCGCGGCGTCTTATTTTCTTAGCACGTTCGGTAGGCCCGATCGGTTGGTTACGTGCGCTTGCGAACGAAACGATCAGCCGACGATGGTCCAGGTGCTGCACATCGCCAACGGCGACACCGTCAACATGAAGCTCGCCGCCAAAGAGAACGTCCTCGGCAAAGCTCTGGCCGCCAATCGGCCTGATGCGGAAATCCTCGACGACGTTTTCCTGCGGGCCCTTTCTCGCAAGCCGACCCACGCCGAAGCGGAGCGAATTCTCAAGGAGCTTGCCGCGACGAAGTCGGAAGAGAAGCGGCAAGCCTGGGAAGACGTGAGTTGGGGCGTGCTCAGCAGCAAAGAGTTTTTGTTTAATCACTAAGAAACGCATCGACACGTGGCATTCTTGTCGCGACAACGCATATGACTTTTGTTCATCGATTATTCGCGATCGTCGTCGCCTTGGCGGCCTCGCAATTACATGCCGCCGAGTCTGCTCCGGACTACGCCAAGGACATCGCTCCGCTACTGGCCACCTATTGCAACGGCTGCCACAACGGGGCTGATCGCGAAGGAAAACTGAGCCTCGAAAAGTACGACGACCTACTGAAGGGCGGAGCAGGGGGCGTGGTCGTCGTTCCCGGGCAGCCGTCGCTCAGTCGCTTGCTATTGTTGGTCGAAGGTCGCGAACAACCGGTGATGCCGCCGGAAGGAAACGAAGCGCCGAAGCCGGAAGAAGTCGCCTTGCTACGCCGCTGGATTGAAGCGGGGGCGCGGGGCCCCAGCGGCGCGGCTCCCGATCCGACCGTTCTCGTTACGCCGCAGATCAAGCTCACGGCCCCGGCTCGCGATGCGTTATCGGCGGTGGCGGTGAGCCCGACGCAGCCGATGGCGGCGCTTGGCGCATACCGCGAAGTGCGGATCGTCGGGCTCGACGATCAAGCCGTCCGGCGCACGATCAGCGGCCTGCGCGGACCGGTCGTCGATCTGGAATTCTCCCGCGACGGCAAGATCCTAGCCACGGCGGCCGGCGAGCCGGGCGTGTTCGGCGAAGCCCAACTTTGGAATACGGCCGACGGCAAACTCGTCCGCACGTTCACCGGTCACCGCGACAGTCTCTATGCCGTCGCGCTTTCGCCCGACGCCAAGACTCTCGCCACGGCGAGTTACGACCAAATGATCATCCTCTGGGATGCGGCAACCGGCAAAGAACGCAAGACGCTCGCCGGCCACAACGGGGCCGTGTTTGACTTGGCCTTCTCGCCCGACGGCAAGATTCTCGCCAGTGCGGGGGCCGACCGCACGGTGAAGCTTTGGGACACGTCAACCGGCGCACGGCTCGACACCTTCTCGCAAGCCACGAAAGAACAGTACGCCGTGGCCTTCTCGCCTGACGGTAAAACGGTCGCCGCCGGCGGCGCGGACAATCGCATCCGCACCTGGAGCATCAGCCCGACGGCCAAGGAAAACACCAATCCGCTGACCGTCACGCGGTTCGCCCACGAAGGGGCGATTATCAAGCTCGCTTATTCGGCCGACGGCAAAACGCTTGTGTCGTCCGGCGAAGATCGAATAGTCCGACTGTGGAATGCCGCGACGATCATGGAACGCGCCGCGTTGGAAAAGCAGCCGGACGTCGTACCGGGTCTTGCTCTCACGAAAGACGCCGCGACACTTGTCGTCGGCCGTATGGACGGCTCGTTCGTGGTGTACGACACCAAGACCGGCACGGTCAAGCCGCCTGCTTCGCCGGAAATTGCAATGGTCAGCCCACGCGGTATCATGCGCGGCACGCCGACCGTCGTCACTCTCACCGGCAAGAATCTTGGCGCGGTGCAAAAGCTCACGCTTCGCGACGCCGCCGGTAAGCCGGTCGAAGCGAAAGCCAAACTGGTTACCGAAGGCCGATCGGCGACATCGGTCAAGTTTGAACTTTCGGCCGATGCGAAGCTGCCGCGAGGTTCGTATCAACTGGTGGCCGCCACGCCGGCGGCCAAAAGCAAAGCGGCAGCGATCGAAGTCGATGACATGCCGCAGCTGGTCGAGGTCGAACCGAACGATTCCGCTCCAAAGACGACTCCGACGGCGCTGGACGCCGGATATTGGGGAGTCTGCTCGAAGCCGGGCGACATCGATCATTACCGCTTTGCCGCGAAGCGCGGGCAAACGATTGTCTGCCGAGTGGAAGCTAAGTCGCTCGGCTCGATGCTGAACGGTTTCATCACCGTGCTCGATCCGACGGGTCAGGTCGTGGCGACGAACAACGATTTCGACGATCAGCAAGATCCGCTGGTCGCCTATGTCGTGCCGACCGACGGCGTTTACGCGGTGCGCGTGAACGATCAATCGATGGCCGGCGGCCCCGCACACTTCTATCGCGTTAGCATCGGCACCTTCCCGCTGGTGACAGGCGTGTTCCCGCTGAACGTTTCGGTCGGTCGCGAATCGCGCGTCGAACTGACGGGCTACAACCTGCCGGCCGGCGGCGTCAGCGCGACGGTGAAGCCGCTGGAACCGGCCGACGTTGCCGTCCCCTACGACATGGACAAGCTCCGCGTCGTCAAAGCCCCGCGCGTTCGAGCCACGGCCGAGTTGGAAATCGCCGAAGTCGAACCGAACGACGCCGCCGGCAAAGCACAGGCGATCACCGTGCCCGGGCACTTTAACGGCCGGATTTTCGCGACCGGAGACAACGTGGAAGCCGACGTCGATTACGTCCGCTTCGAGTCGAAGAAGGGGCAGTCGTGGATCATCGAGACGGAAGCCCAACGCCGCGGCTCGCCCGTCGACACCAAAATCGAAATCCTCACGGCTGACGGCAAACCGGTCCCGCGCGTACTTTTGCAAGCCGTCCGCGACAGCTACGTAACGTTCCGCAGTATCGATTCCGGTTCGCTCGAGTGCCGGCTCTTCAATTGGGAAGAGATGGAACTCAACGAGTACCTCTACATGTCGGGCGAGGTGCTCAAAATGTTTCGCAAGCCGCGCGGACCCGACTCCGGTTTCGAGTTCTACCAATCGATGGGGCGTCGGCGAACGTACTTCGACACCAGTTCGGCGGGGCACGCCGTCGATGAAGCGGCCTACGTTGTCGAACCACATCCGGTCGGAACCAAGCTGATTTACAACGGGCTACCGACGTTCACCGTGAACTACGTGAATGACGACGACGCACTGCGCAAGTTCGGCGCCGATTCTGGGCTGACGTTCACGGCGCCCGCCGACGGAGCTTACGTCGTGCGCGTGAGCGACGTCCGCGGCTTCGGCGGCGACCACTTCAACTACCGCTTGGCGATTCGCGAACCGAAGCCGGATTTCACGGCCCGGCTTTCGACGAACAGTCCGACCGTCGCAAAATCGGGCGGCACGGCGATCGGCGTGAGCGTTGAACGGGTCGACGGTTTCGACGGCGAAGTCGCGATTGATATCGACGGCTTGCCTGCGGGCTACACCGTTTCCAAGCCGGTAACGATCGAAGCCGGGCACGACAACGCCCGGCTGACGCTCTTCGCCGCCGCCGATGCGAAGCCCGCGTCTGCGGAAGTTTGGGGCAAGGTCAAGGTGTCGTCGCGAGCTGTCGTGGCGGGCAACGATGTTGCAAAAACTATCGAAGGCTTCAAGACGGTGGCGTTGGAAGAGCCGTCGAAGTTGCAAGTGACTTTGGAGCCTGCCGAACTGACGATTGCCCCCGGTTCGACTGTCAAGGCGAAACTCAAGCTCGTGCGCAACGGCTTCAATGAGCGCGTTGCCTTCGACGTCGCTAACCTGCCGCACGGCGTCATCGTCGACAACATCGGTCTCAACGGCATTCTCATCCCGGAGAACCAAACGGAGCGCGAAATTTTTCTCCGCTGCGACTCGTGGGTTCCGGAAACCACGCGAGCCTGCTTCGCCGAAACGAAGACGCCGCGCGCCGGCGGCGGCAAAGTCCAGTTCGAGGCGTCGGCGCCGGTGGTCTTGCACGTGCGGAAACCGTCGCCGTTGGCGAAGGCGGAAGCGGCGATTCCCGCACAACCGGCCGCCGCGACGAAGTAACGGGTCTACGGCGCGCTCAGCTTCGCGAACACTTCGCGCGAGTGCTCCAAGAGATCCGGATAGCCGCTCGGCTCAATATCGGCGCCGACTAGCTCGACGTCGTAGTAACCGTCGAACCCGGCATCGGACAGCGCGTGAACGATTTCCGCCAGCGGCACGACGCCGTCGCCGAGTTTCGTGCGTATCTGCTCGCCGCTGCGAGGCGGGTGACCGTCGCCGAGATGGACGATCGCAATATGCGGCGCCACGGCCTGAAGCTTCTCCTTCCATTGCGGGCAGAAGCCCATGTGATACGTGTGAAACGCCAGCTTCAAGTGCGGGCTGCCCAGCGTATCGATCAGCCCGAGCGCATCACTGAGATCGTTGAGAAACGTGCACTCCGCCGAGGCTTCGGCGTGCATCGGCTCCAGCGCCAGAGTCACGTTTTTCTCCGCGGCTTGCGGAAGCAATTCCTTGAGCGCCTCTTTGAGCAATCGCCGGGCATGGTTATGCGTGTGGCCGCCGCGAGCGCCGGTGTAGACGACCAAGCATCCGGCCTTCATTTGGGCGGCGCGTTCCAGCGCATCCGCCGCATCGTCGAGCCCTTCGCGAAACGAGCGGCCGTCGCTGCCGGTGAAGCCGCCGCACCATAGCAAGTTCGAAACGCGCAGGCCCGACTCTTCCAAGAGTTCGATCCCCTTGTCTTCGCCGAACTCCGCGAGCTTCTGACGCCAGACGCCGACCGCGCCGTAGCCGGCGCGACGAAAGTGGGCGATATCTTCTTCGAACGACCACCGAAACGTGGTCAATTCGCTCATCGACAAATCGGACATCCGTGCGCGCTCCCAGGGCACCGCGGACATCGTGCTGCGCCAAGCCGTCGGCGCCCGCACGTCGGTGCGAAGCGAACAGTATGGGGAACCGCCGAGCGTCTGTAAAGCGACGGGTTCAACATCGAGAATGATGCGACTTTCCTGCTTGCATCAGTGCGAATGAAGATGGCGCGGCTCGACCAAGCGAAACGTCAGTAAGGACGCTAAAGCGATCAACGCAGCGCCGCCGCAGAATACACGTTCGTACCCCACGGCATCGACGGCCCAGCCGACCAGCGGCGAAAAACAAAACGGCACGGCTAGGCACAAACTGAGCGTGCTCAAATAGCGCGGGTGATCATGTTCCGGTGCGATTTCCAGCGTGTACCCGACCATCGTCTTCAGCGAGATCGGTGTCATGCCCAGCGGTATGAAGACCAGCCAAAACCAGCGACGACCTTCGTCAGGCCCCAAAGCGTCGACGGCCAGCGCCGTCAGCGGCGCCAGCGAATTACAGAACACGGCCAACCGCAGCCCGAGCCGTTCGCCGCGCTTTTCGACGATCCAGCCGAGCAAGAGCCCGAACACGCCGACGGCGGCGTTCTGCACGATGACCCAGATCATTAAATTGCCGCCGACGAGGCCGAGACGTTCGCGCGCCAAGGCTTGGTAGTGCGGAAAGAGCACAGTTCCGATGACCGAAAGCATCACGACGGCCGCGAGCCTGCGAAAGTTCGCGTCGTGACGAACGACGTCAATCGCGCCGCGCAGCGGATGGGCCACGATCTCCGTCCGGCGTGCGTGATCGTCCGGCTGTTCCCGCAACCAGAGCGCGACGCCGGCCGCCAGCGCGAAACAAATTCCGGTGAAGCCGAAGATGTAGGTGAAGCCGCCGTCGGGCAGCCGCAGCCAATCGCCCATCAGCCACCACGCGAACACGATCGCCATGCACGAGCCGCTGAATGCGGCGAACGCGAGCATTCGCCCACGAAGTCGCACCGGCAGCAACTTGCCTTGCAGCGTGCTGTACGAAATCTGATTCAGACCGTGGCAGCAGGAGAAGATTCCGTAGAGTAAGAGAAACAGCGGCGCCATCCAGGCGTGCGACGACGCCCGTTCGACGCTCGCCCAAACGGCCGCCAGCGCCAAGAACGGCAGGCCCATGCAAAACGTCCAGCCGGCCAACGCGTACTTCTTCTCCGGCATACGGCGAAGCCTGCGTGCGAACAATGCCGGCGGAATGCTCTGACCGAAGCGATTGACGACCAGCAAGCAGCCCCGAATCCAACCCGGTCCGGCGACCAGGTCTAGAAATGCGGGCATGATCACGCTCTCGGTTTTGAAGATCCAACCGATTCGCACGACGACGTCGTAGCCAATGAGCGACGCCAAGTTGCGGGCCGCGTCGGGTCGATCGCCGACCGCGGTCGAACCTTCGGCGTCGATTTTCGTCGACCGCGACTCCGCGCCGTCGGTCTTGGCCTGAGATGGCAATGGTCCCGTCATGCGGCAAATCTTAGACTTCCTGCCGATTCTGCACGAGACGAGGCCTAACAAACCCGCACTTCGAGACTTCGCCGCTCGGCTTCACGAACAACACCTCCGCATCCGCTTGAATCGCCTGACGCCGGGGTTAAACTCGAAGCTCACCTCTGCAGACCTTCCGTCGAGTGAATCTCCGTGTCGACCGCCGAAGAATCCACGCCGTCGAGTTCCGGTACACCGTCTTCCGCGGCCGCTTGGGCCCGCGCTAATAGCCGGACTTTGCTCTACGTCGGCGCGGCGTTGATCGTCGTCGCCTTTCTACTCCCTTGGTGGGCGGTATCGAAGTACCGTGTGTCGGAGCAGCGGGGCGTCAACCTTGCGGACCCGGCGGCGCGCGAAGCAATCGTGAAAGACCTTTCACCGGAAGAACTTCAAGAATACAACTCGCGCGTCCTCGGCTACGAGGCGGCGTGGATGGCCAACAGAAATCTCAACGCCGAGTTCTACGTCGCTTCGCTGGGCAAAGATTACGACTCGAATCTTCGCAATCAAGAGAACGTGACTCTCCGCAGCGGTAAACTTTCACTACACGGATGGTCGCACGCTCGCGGCTGGTTCGGCGTGATCTTCGTATTCGTCGGCGTCGGCCTTTACTTCGCGGCTCAAATGGTGCCCGCACTGTCGCCGTGGTCGTGGGCCGTGCCGTGGGTTTGGGCTCTGCTGGCGATGGTCTATGAGATTCTCGTGATCAGCTTCTACTTCGGCGTGCCCGACCGGAACGGCGACGGCTATGCCCAGGGCATCTCGCTCGGCACTTATCTCGCGCTGCTCGGCGGTTTGACGGCGCTCGCGGGCGCGGTATTCGAAGGAATGCGATCGGCGGAGCAACGCTTGATCGACCTTCAAAACGCACCGCCCGCCGAAGACGAAGCGGACGAAACGCCGGCCCCGCTCGATCCTGAAGCCGAGCGCCGGCGTCGCTTGAACGATTGGTAACAGACTCGTACCGCGCGGTCGCCGAAGTGATCGGCGCGGCCCCGTCGACGACAACAGCAATAAGGAGCCGGTCGTGACGGACAGCGCAACTCTTCCCGAAGCCGACGTTTTCGCCTTCCGCAAGTCGGCGCGCCGTCGCGCGTGGATTTGCCCCGGTGCAGGCTTCGCCTACATCGGACGCAAGCAATTTGCCGGCGTCACTTACTTGCTCGGCCTCTTCGGGCTGCTGGCGGCGACCGCCACCGTCTTGTTCCCCTCCGGCTCGTTACTCGCCACGACGATCCTGTTGGTGATCCTCGGCACAATTCTCTGGGTCGCCGAACTGATCACCATCGGTAATGCTTGGCCGCCGCAAGGTTCGCCGCCGCCCGACGCAGGCTACAAGACGAAAGCCGCTCTTTGGACATTGGCCGCGATCGGCTTCGGCGCGGCCTTGCTGATCTCGTTTCGTCTCGTTGAGATTAAGGGCGACGGCATGGCGCCGCTCGTCTGGCCCGGCGATCGCTTGCTCTACCACACCCGCGTCGACGAATCGCAACTGCAACGGGGTGCGGTCATCATGTTCCGCCTGCCGCCTGAGGTAACGTTTGACGAGCCTGGCGCTCTGATGATCGGCCGCATCCTGGCGGTTCCCGGCGATACGCTCACCGTCGTCAACTACCGTTACCGAGTCAACGACGATCTCGCGAGTTCGCTGCCGACCGAGACCGATATCCCCAAGGCCTTGCAAGTCCCGCGCGAACCCGACACGATCAAAATACCCGACGGCTGCTATTTCGTCGTCCAAGACGATCGCGAAAACGGGCTCGACAGCCAAACCGTCGGCTATGCGAAGCGCGGGGAGATTGTCGCTACGAGCCTGTTTCAACTCGAACGCAGTCCGATTCTTAAGCGGCTTCAATAAGTCCAAACGCGCATCGACTTTGCCAAGTTGCCATATTTCTCATGCCGCAGCTTCGCCGCATCACTGTTCACCCGATCAAGTCGCTCGACGGTGCCGGCGTCGATGCGCTCGACTTCGTCGGCGTCGGCGGCCTGCGGCACGATCGTCGTTTCGCGCTGCAAGACGCCGCCGGCAAGTTCGTCAACGGCAAGCGGTTTCCGGCGATCCATGCCGTGCGAGCCGAGTTTTCGCCGGACTTCGCGCAAGTGACGCTCCGTGCGCCGGGCCGAACTCTCGAAACCTTTCGGCTTGCGTCGGGCAACGCGGGGTTGGAAGCCTGGTTTTCCGACTATTTCGGCTTCTCCGTGACGCTGGAGGAAAACATCGAGACCGGCTTTCCCGACGATCTCGAGTCGCCAGGGCCGACGCTTATCAGCACGGCGACGCTCGCGGAAGTGTGCCGCTGGTTTCCGCAACTAAGTCTCGACGAAGTGCGTCGCCGCTTCCGAGCTAATTTGGAGATCGACTCAACCACCGGCACAAGCGATTGTCCGGCATTTTGGGAAGACCGTCTCTTCTGCGACTTCGCCGCGCCCGACGCTCGCGACACACGCTCGTTCCGCATCGGAGCGGCACATTTGGAAGGGGTCAATCCGTGCGCCCGTTGCGCCGTGCCGACGCGTGACTCGCGCACCGGCGAAACGATTGCGAAGTTCGCCGTCGATTTCTCCGCCCGGCGTCGCGAGACGTTGCCGGCTTGGTCGTCCGCTTCGGCGTTCGACCACTATTATCGTCTGGCGATCAACACTCGGGCGGCCGCCGCCGTCGGCCGCACGATCCGTATCGGCGACGAGGTTGCAACACTCGACTAACTTCGCCCCCTTCGACGTTAGTACGCCGCCTTCGCTTTCACTCCCTTGTTGCGGTTGTTGTAATAGTTGTCGCGCAGGTTATCCATCTGCTGACGCTGCAGCAGCGAGTTGCCGGTGTTCAACTCTTGCAAAAGATAGTCGTTCGCTTCCGTTTGGCCGGCCGGCCGATTCCCCGCCTGCCCCGGCTGCTGTTGTGCTCCGTCCTGTCCGGCGTTGGCTTGCGGCAAGAGATCCGCTTCGCCGCGGTAGAACGCGTATCGCTGCCCGTCGACTTGCGCAATCACCGTCGACCGGCCCGCGACCGGCTCCGCCGTAAACACGCCCCGCAAATCCGTCTCGCCGGATTTGAACTCCGAATCGCGCGCGCCGATCACTTTCACGTGCACGCCCGCCGCGTATTTTTCGTCGTTGACGTTCTTCAGCGTCGTCCGCACCTGCCCGCTGACGGCGTCTTCCTGCACTTCCAATTTCAACGGGCTCACCAGCACGAAACCGCTCGCATGCAAGTTCTCGCCTCGGCACACCACGAGGTAAGCTCCTTCGTCTTTAAGCGGCAGAGTCAACTCGCGTTCACGGTCGCGATAGTCTTTGCCGTCGCCGAGTTCGATCGTTTCTTCATGCAGCGGGCGAATGCCTGAGAGATTGATCTGCGTGATCGCCGCCAGGTTCTGCCGCAGCAAGCTAAACTTCATCAGATCGATGCGATACGCCCGCAACTCGCATTTCGGCACGTTGCGGAACTTCAGCGTGACCGAGGTCTTCTCTCCGGGGCGAATCGTCGTCACCTCCGGCAGTTCGATGGCCCGGCGCGTAAAATACTCAATCGCCTTTTTGGCGTCGGGAATCTGATCGGCCACGAGCGTATATTCGCGAATCGCGTCCGCCGCCTTGCCGAGACTGTGATAAATCTGGCCGAGGATGTAGAGCGCCCGCATGCGGTTGCGGCTCTCCAGTTGTCGACCTGTGCTCTTCTCCGTGCGCTTGGTCTCCGCGACCTTGCGGCACATCTCCAACGCTTCGTCCGGCCGTCCGGCGGCGAAGTGTGCATAGCCGATGATGTACCAATAGCTGTCGAGGAAATCGCTCGTCGGATACCGCTCGGCAAAACGCTTGCACGCGGCGACGGCCAAATCAAACTGCTTCAACTCCAACAAAGCGTTGGCCTCGGCGAACGCCGCTTGATCGGCCGCCGGATCATCCGGATGGGCGGTCAAGAAGTCGTCGAGCAATTGTCGCGCCGCGGCGATAAGCGAAAGACGAGTGAGTTTGCGTTGTCGCAACTTCGCATCGCTCTCAACGCTCGCCGCAAAGCCGTAAACCTGCTGGGCCAACGCGTACTCCGCGGCCGCCGCGTAGGGCTCGGGCGGATAAACGGCGATGAGTTTCCTCATCACGTCGATGCTGCGCAGAAATTCTCCTTGCGATTCGAGAAAGCCGGCCACGCCGCCGTCGGCCATGAAGCTGCTTTCGACCGTGGCCCGAAACACCAGATAGCTCCGCTCATACTCGCCCAATTCATGATAAGCGGCGCCGACCTTCAAAATCTTCTCAAACTCGATTTCCGTATCGGGCGACTTTTCCTTGACGAGTTCAAAATACTTCACCACATCGGCCGGCGGACCCAACTGAAGATGCGCATCGAGCAGCATCTTCAGCGACTCTTGATAAGGGGCCGTTTCAATGGTCCATTCCTTGAGCAGTTGCCCAAGGTGCAAACGCACCGCGGCCCAATCGCGCCGCTCGGAGTGCCGTTTGCCCAGTTCGAAGAGTTCGTCGGGGCTCAAACGGTACGCATCCACCGAAACTCCGCCCCGCGGCAGCACCGCGAGACTCGCCTGCTTGGCGACGACGAAGCGCTCCGGCTCGTGAGCATCGAAGACCATCGTCGGAGCCGTTTTGTAATTGCCCGCCGTTCCGCCGACGAAGTCAAACGTGATCCGCTCGTGGCTCCGCCTGTTTCCGACGTAGAAGACGATCTCGCCGGGCAACAGCTCATATCGCTCAAACCCGCCGCGCACAGATTGCTCGACGACCGCGACACCCGCCGCGAGCGGCTCTCGGACGACCAAGTATTCGAGACGATCTTCCGGCGTCAGTCCGGCAGGATAAGTTCGCCAGAGTTGAAGTTCGACCCGCCCGCGACGGCCGATCGGCAACTGCGTCAACGGATTGTGAAACTCCGAATAGCTCCCTTGCACCACGCCGAATCCTCGCGGCAATTCACGGCCGAACAGTTCCGGCGCCGCGGGCTCAACCGTACGTCGAGCTTCCCAAGTCTTGGTCGTCGTCTTGAGTTGATCCGCCGCGACAAATCCCGACAGCGTGCAACGGTAGGCCAAGTGGCCGCGGCCGGTCATGACGAACTGAATGCGTTGTTTCCCTTCGACCAAATTCTCAGCGGCGACGTTCACTTGCTGCGTCGCGGCCGTCGGATCAATGTCGAGTTTCGCGGCCTCCCGATTATTCACGACGATCGTGAGTTGATAACGTTCGCCGCCGACTTGATGCTTCTCGTACCAAGCCGCCAAGGTCGCGGCGGCCGGGCCAGTCGCGGAATCGGGCGACCAACGTCGGCCCGTCCGATCGGCTTCGAGGCGCTTCACGACTTCCGCCAACTTCGGCGATTCCGTCACACTGCGGGCCAGCGCCAGTCCAAACAGCGCTCGTCGTTCAGCGGCCGCCACTCGTGTCGCTTGCCGCCGTAGCGCCTCAGCGCGGGCATCTTTCGGTTTTTCAGCTTGCAACGGCGTCGCTCCGAGGTCGCCGGTTCGGCGCACCCCCTCGGCCAGGAGATCATCGGCCATCGGACCATGATTCAATCGCTGCAGCGCCAGCGCCAAGTACGCGGCCCCGGCCGGTGAAATCGTCGACCGATTGCGATAAAGTCGGTTGGCCACCGAAAAATCGCCCCGATCGGCTTCCGACAAGGCATGCAGGACGATCGCTTGAGCTTCCAAGTCGTCGACGGCGATCGACGCCTGTTGGTTAGCCAAGTACGTCAGCGATTTTTCAAACGCCTCATCCGCCACACGGTGCCCGGCCTTTCGCGCCGCGGCCAAGGCCCATACGCAACGGGCGCTCGCCAGTCGATCGGCCGTGGAGCCGGAACCGGTCCACGACCAGCCGCCGTCATCGAGTTGCGCGGCGATCAAGGTACCGACCGCCGCCCGGACGCGGGCTGTGAGCGAAGGTGCTTGCGCTGTGGCGGCGTCTCCTTTAGCACGGAGGTACTTCTCCAACGCCACGGCCGCCAGCAGTTCACTCGTCGACGTTTCCAACGGCGACGCGTAGCGAGCATTCCAGCCGAAATGCGCATCCGTGCCGAGAACGATGTCCAGCAAGCCCGCATCGACGCTACCGCCGACGGCGATGGTCAAGGTCGGCCGCTCAAGCTTCATGCCCGCAGGCTCTTCCAGCCATGTCGTTGTGTCGCTGGTCGCGACGCCGCCGGTCGACGAAGCGATCTCGTAACCATGGGGCCGAATTGCGACGGTGCGGCGCGTCGTGTCGCGACGCTCGCCGGCGGCGACGGTCAACGTAAGTTCAACGACGTCGGTCGATTCGTCCGCCACGGTCTTGTCGCGTTCGGGCAAACGCGCAACAGCCTGGAACGTCAACTCGTGCAAGCCTGGCTTCTCGGCCGGCAGCGTGCGACGTTCCTCGGTCTTCTTGTCGCCGATGCGGGTCGTGAGCGTCACTTCGATCGGCGCGGCGTCCGCGCCCGGTTTGCGTTCAACGAGATCGTGGACCGTGACGGGGATCTGCAGGGTGTCGCCGTCGGTCGCCACGGCGGGGGCCGCCAGTTCGCCGAATAGTTCTTTTTTTACCACAAGTTCGCTGTGAGCTTCGCCGACCAAGGTCGCGACGCTGATGCCGTGAGCCGCGAGTTT
>JAFLCO010000153.1 GCA_017303535.1 Planctomycetota bacterium | reverse complement strand
ACCGTCGTCGTCGGGCTGATCGTTGCCAACGGTGCGACTACGGTCCGCGCGGCCGAGCCCGTAATGCCCGACTTCCGCACCCTGGCGGCCGTCGTGTCGAAGCAGTTGGCCAAACAGCCCGGCTATCAACCGGGCGATCTGATTACGCGCCGCGAGATCGCAGGCGCGCTCGACGCATTGGAACAGCGCAGCAAATGGAAGCTGACGACCGCCCAGAAAGACGAACTCGTCGCCAAGGGGCTGGAGCCGCAATCGTTTCTCGCCCAGCAACTCACCAGCAAGAACGGCCGGGAGTTCTCACGGCATATCGCCAAGTATCAACTCGGCTACGATCAACTCGAGCGGCTTTCCAAAATGCCGCAAGGCCGCAGCACGGTCGAGCGACTCGTCAAAGGTCCCGAAGGGTGGAAACTGCTGGAGTATATGGCCACGGCGAAAGGGGGCCATGAACTCAACAAGATGCTGAGCGAAACTCCCCGCGGCGGCAACTTCGAACGATCGACCGGCCGCATTTACGACGAGCCGCAGTTCTTGGCCGAACTTCAAAAGCTCCATCAAGCCGCTGTCCGCGGCGGCGCCGTGGCGGGCAAGAGCCGCTAAGACTTTCTTCGGGGGGCGTCGTGCCATGCCGTCACGGCGCAGCCGGGTCGGCATGTATTAGCACGCTTCAGCATGCCGACCTCGCCTGCGGCGATGACGGCATGGCACACGGAAACGGCCGACGCTTCCGTTACCGCACGACCGACATCGATTGCACCAGCACCGTTTGCGTCGGCAGTTTCGTAAAGCCCTTCACGTCGGCCGTACGGACTTGCGCGATCTTTTCCAAGACGTCGAGGCCTTGGATCACTTCGCCGAAGACGCAATACCCGGCCTCTTCCGGCTTGTCGCCTGCTCGGTCGAGCTTCGGGTTGTCCGCGAGATTAATGAAGTACTGCGACGTGGCGCTATTCGGATCGGCCGGGTTGCGCAGCATGGCGATCGTACCGCGGCGGTTCTTTAAGCCGTTGGCCGATTCGCTTGGAATCGGATAACGGACCGGCTTCTGCACGAGCTTCTCGGTGTACGAGCCGCCGATGAGTGCGTAGCCCGCGTCGATCTGGTGAATGATCGTGCCGTCGTAATGCTTGGTGAGCACATAGTCGACAAAGTTCGACACCGTGCGCGGGGCGGCCTTTTGATTGAGACGGATCATGACGTCGCCGAGCGACGTGTGCATCGTCACGACGGGGTCGGGGAGTTCGGCCGTCGGGGCGGGACGGGGCTTCGGCAATGCGGCGGCGGTCGCTCCGCCGGGGCCGTTACTACCTGGCGCGGCGCCGCCGGTCGCGGCCGTTTCTGCGGTATTCTCTTGGCTGCAACCGACGAACAGAATGATCGCGGCCATTACCAACGCGGCCGACAAAGCGCGGGCGGACATCCGTGGCTCCTGAAAAGCATTCCTTGCTCAACGTTGCGCGTATCTTCCCGGCTCCGGGAAAACGGGGCAATGTCAGAAATTTGTCCGTTGCCCGTTGTCCGTGGTCCGTTGGACGAGCAGTTCTCCGGTGCGATGCCGGCATGATCTTCCGTAACCACGGACCACGGACAACTGGCCACGGACAAATCCACGTTAATTCCCGCCGCCGGCAGCGGTTTTCCCTTCGGCGGCCTCCGCCTATAATCATTCGTGAAAGGATTCACAAACCTGTCTTGAGGTCATTCGTACGACTATGTCCAGCGATCGCCCAATTCGCGTCGGCGCGGTCAGCTATCTGAACACCAAGCCGCTCATCCATGATTTTGAGCGGCTCGTGCCTCAGGCTCGGCTCGTGCTCGACTACCCGAGCCGGCTCGCAACGGCCCTGGCTACGGGCGACCTCGACGTTGCGCTGATCCCTTCGATCGAATTTTTTCAGGACCCGTCGTACACGATTGTTTCGAACGCCTGCATCGCCTGCCGCGGGCCTGTGCTTTCCGTAAAACTGTTCAGCCGCGTACCGCCGGCCGAGATTCGCACCTTGGCACTCGACGAAGGTTCGCGGACGAGTGTCGCCCTCACCAGAATTTTGCTGAAACAACGTTTCGATATCGAGCCCAAGCTGGAACGGCTCGACGTCGACAAGACGCTCGCCGACACCAAGGCCGACGCCGTGCTCTTGATCGGCGACCGTGCGATCCATTCCCCCGGCGGGAAGTTCGCCGAAGTCTGGGACCTGGGCGACGAGTGGTGCCGCTGGGCCGAACGACCGTTTGTCTTCGCCATGTGGACGGCGCGGGCCGGCGTCGACCTCTGTGGAATCGAAACGGCACTCGAACAATGCCGCGATGCCGGTCTCGCCGCGTTGCCGGAGATCGCCCGCCGCGAAGCGCCGCTCCTAGGTCTTACGCAGCCGGAGTGCCTCGCGTACTTGCGCGACAACTTGTATTTTTATCTCGGCCCTCAAGAACGCTCGGGCCTCGCGATGTTTCACCGATTGGCGCAGCAGATGAATCTTGCTCCGCCGGGAGTCGATGTTGGTAGCTTCCATCTCGAAGGTGCTTGATAAGGCGGTCGCCGGCGAGCGACTGACTTTCGACGAAGGCGTGTCGCTCTTGGAAAGCCACGACCTCACGGCGATCGGCCGCGCCGCCGACTTGGTCACGCGCCGACTGCATCCTGAGAATTACCGCACCTATAACATCGATCGCAACGTCAACTACACGAACGTCTGTAGTGCGGTTTGCGATTTCTGCGCGTTTTTCCGGAAGCCCAAGGACCCGGAAGGTTACGTACTCGATAAAGAAACGATCTATCAGAAGATCGAAGAGACGGTGGCGCTGGGCGGCGACCAGATTCTGATGCAGGGCGGTATGAATCCTGCGCTGCCGCTGGAATGGTACGAAGATTTGCTGCGCAGCTTGAAGGACCGGTTTCCGCAAGTAAACTTGCACGCGTTTTCTCCGCCGGAGATTTGGGCGCTGCATAAGCTTTCGAAACTGCCGCTGCGCACGATTCTCGAACGTTTGAAAGCGGCGGGCCTGGGCAGCTTGCCCGGCGGCGGCGGTGAGATTCTCGTCGACCGCGTGCGCAAGGAGATCACGCGCGGCAAAGCGATGACCGACGAATGGCTCGAGGTCTGCCGCCAGTGGCACCTGCTCGGCGGCATCGGATCGGCCACGATGATGTTCGGGCACGTAGAAACCTTGGCCGAGCGAATCGAGCACCTCGAGCGCTTGCGGCAACTGCAGGACGAAACGCACGGTTTTACGGCGTTTATCTGTTGGACGTTTCAGCCCGAGAATACCGATCTTGCGGGCGTGCCGAAGCGCGGGGCGTTTGAGTATTTGAAAACGCAGGCCGTTGCGCGGCTTTATCTCGATAACTTCCCAAACATCCAATCGAGTTGGGTGACGCAAGGCCTGAAGGTGGGGCAACTCGCCTTGCTGTATGGGGCCAACGACATGGGAAGCTTGATGATCGAGGAGAATGTCGTCGCGTCGGCCGGGACCGTGCATCACCTGACGCTGAGCGATATTCAGGATTCGATCCGAGAGATTGGATTCGTTCCGCGCCGCCGAAACGTCTTTTACGAACTAATCGACACGCCGACGGAAGAGGTCGGAGCGGTCGCTGTCGGGTGACGAAATAAGGTAGAGTGACTTACGGCCCGTCGCACTTTTGCCCGATGCAAAGCGCGCGGCCTGCCGTAATCGTTACGTTCGGCAACTTCCGACTTTCTGCTGGGCTGCGCTCGGAGCGACGGCCGCGGAGCGTCGCCTTTCGTAAGAACGACGCTCGCCGATGATTCACGTTCGCGGCCTGGCCAAGGAATACGCCGATCTGAAGCGGGGCAAATTCGCCGCGCTGGCCGGCATTTCTTTTGACGCTTATCCGGGCGAAATTTACGGCCTGCTCGGCCCCAACGGAGCCGGCAAAACGACGGCTCTGCGAATCATCAGCACCGTGCTCCGTCCGACCGACGGCACGGCCACGGTGAACGGCTTCGACGTCCTTACGCAACCTTCGCAGGTGCGGCACCAGATCGGCTTCATGTCGGCCAACACCGGCGTGTATGACCGGATGACCGCGTGGGAGATGGTCGAATTTTTCGGCCAACTCTACGGGCTGAGCGATGACGTGTTGCGGCCGCGGATGGAAGACCTGTTTACGCGGTTGAAGATGAACGACATCCGCGACCAACTCGGCGCCAAAATGTCGACCGGAATGAAACAGAAGGTTTCGATCGCTCGGGCCTTGGTGCACGACCCGCCCGTGCTGATTTTCGACGAAGCGACGTCCGGGCTCGACGTGCTGGTGGCTCGCGCGCTCTTGAATGCGGTTGCGGAACTACGCGACCAAGGGAAGTGCGTGGTCTTCAGCACCCACATCATGCGCGAGGCGGAGAAGCTTTGTAACCGGCTGGCGATCATGTATCGCGGCCACATTCTCGCCGAAGGGACGCTCGAAGAATTGCGCGACAAGCATAAGGAGAACGATCTCGAAGAATTGTTCTTCCGCTTGATCTCCGACCACGAACGAAGCCGGGTCGAAGCGGGCGACGCCGATGAAAATGCGGCTGTCGCGCTCGAAGTCATTCCGCCGAGCGTGAAGCCATGAAGTGGCCCAATATTCGGCGAATTCTCGTCCGCGAAGTACGCGACCAGATGCGCGACCGGCGGACGTTGTTCATGATCTTCGTGCTGCCGCTGATGCTCTACCCGCTGTTGGGAATGAGTCTCATGCAGGTGACGCAATTCATCCGCGAGCAGCCGACGCGAGTCTTGCTCCTCGGGTTTCGTGAACCGGCGGGATTTCCAAAACTGGTACGCGGCGATGCCGACGGAACGCAGCATTTTGCCGACGAACTGTTCAGCAAAGTCGAAGAAGTTCGTCTGCTGCGACTGGAATTAGAGGCTACCGACCTACCGGAGAAAGAGGCGGAAGCGCACGGCAAGAAGCTCGTGCAGGACGGCGCTTACGAGGCCGTGCTGTACTTCCCGCAGGATTTCAACAAGCAGCTGAGTGCGTTTCGTGAGCAACTGCGCAAGCTCGACGCCGACGATTCGCCGCAGGCGAAGCTGATGCAGCCGGTCGTGCCGAGTCCGACGGTGTTCTTCAACACGGCCAATGAAAAGTCGCAGCTGGCATACCGCCGGTTGCGCGACGTGCTGGACCAATGGAGCGATGCGATCGGTCAGCAGAACTTGGCCAGCCGCAATTTGCCGGCGACGACGGCTCGACCGTTCGAGTTTACGAACGACGACGTAGCCGAGGCCGACCAGCGGCGCGGCGCGCTCTGGGCAAAGATTCTGCCGTTTTTGCTGCTGATCTGGGCGTTGACCGGCGCTTTCTATCCGGCCATCGACCTCTGCGCGGGCGAGAAAGAACGCGGGACGCTGGAAACGCTGTTGAGTAGTCCGGCGGAGCGGACGGAGATCGTCTGGGGGAAGCTGCTCACGGTGATGCTCTTTAGCGTGGTCACGGCCGTGCTGAACATTTTGAGCATGGGCGTGACCGGGGCTTTGGCGCTCGCGAAGATGAATACCGAAGGGGGCGGCGATTTGTTCGGCGCTCCGCCGCCGCTGGCGCCGATTTGGCTGTTCATCGCGTTGTTGCCGATGTCGGCACTGTTCAGCGCCTTGTGCATCGCCTTAGCTTCCATCGCGCGGAGCACGAAGGAAGGTCAGTATTATCTGATGCCGCTCGTCTTAGTGACGATGCCGCTGGTGATTCTACCGATGGCCCCCGGCGTGGAACTCAATCTTGGCATGAGCTTGATCCCGGTGACCGGCGTCGTGCTGCTGCTGAAGATGATGCTCGAGGGACAGTATTGGGAAGTGTTGCGGTATGCGCTGCCGGTGGCCGCGGTGACCGGAAGTTGCTGCTTGCTGGCCATTCGTTGGGCCGTCGATCAATTCAACTCCGAGAACGTGCTGTTCCGCGAGAGCGAGCGGGGCGGGCTCGGCACTTGGTTTAAGCACCTGCTGCGCGATCGGGAAGATACCCCGAACGTCGCCAACAGCGTGTTCTGCGGCGTGCTTATCCTGACGGTGTATTTCTTCATGAGCTTCGGCATGGATCCGCCGAAGGATTTCAACGGCTTCCTGCGGCATGCGATCGTGACGCAGGTCGTCGTCGTGCTGACGCCGGCGCTCCTCATGACGGTCATCGCCACGCGAAGCCCGCGACAAACGCTGCTCTTGCGCAAGTCGCATTGGGCGGCCGTGCCTGCAGCGATGCTGCTCGCGCTCGCGCTGCATCCGACGGCGTTGTTGCTCAATTACCTTTTGCAGACGCTGTATCCCGTGAACCCGGCGCTGCTGCAATTGAGTGCGACGCTGGAAGGGGGCTCGCCATGGCTGTTGGCGGCCGTGCTCGCGCTGACGCCGGCGGTTTGCGAAGAGTTGGCCTTTCGCGGATTTATCCTCTCCGGTTTTCGGCGACTTGGTCACACTTGGCGAGCCATCGCGCTGACGTCGCTGTTCTTCGCGCTGAGCCACGGCAGCATCATGCAGCAGGCGATCTCCGCCGGCTTGCTGGGGCTTGTGATCGGCTATATCGCCGTGCAATCCGGCAGCATTTTTCCGGGCATGGCCTTTCACGCCGTGCACAACGGCTCGGCCGTGCTGCTGACGAGTTGGGTCGCGCAGTACGTGATTCCAGACAAACATTGGCACTGGGTCGCCGAAGAGAATCCGCCGGGCTTCATCGGCATCGGTTATCATCCGCTGATCATCGCCGGCGGGATCGTCGTTGCCGGGGCGATCTTGCGGTGGTTCTCACGATTGCCGCATCCGCTCTCGTACGAAGAAGAGTTGCAGGAAGCGATTCGGGAACGCGATCAGGCGGTTGCGTAGGCGTTTGCTTGCGCAACGTAACGGCCGGCTTACGCCGACCGCTCGCCGGCGACTATTTCATTCGCGCAAAGAGGCGACGAGCGTTCGCCGACGTTTGCTGCGCGAAGTTTTCTATCGAAACGTTACGCACGGCGGCGAGCGCGGCCGCCGTGTGAGTGATGTGTGCCGGCTCGTTGCGCTTGCCGCGGAGCGGATGGGGCGACAAGTACGGGCTGTCGGTCTCGATGAGAATGCGGTCGTTCGGGACGCTCGCGGCCGTGCGGCGGATGTCGTCGGACTTTTTGAACGTCGCCATGCCGGCGAAGCTGATGTAGAGCCCGAGTTCGACACAGCGGGCCGCCGTCTCCGGGCTGCACGTAAACGAATGCATGACGCCGGTGAGCGGCCCGCGTTGGCGAGCATCCTCCAGCATTGCCATAACGTCGGCTTCGCAATCGCGCAAATGCACGATGAACGGCAGGCCGGTTTGCTGCGAGAGCCTTAGGTGTCGGTCGAAGTAGTCTTGCTGCAGGTCGAAGGGGGCGTAGTCCCAGTGCCGATCGAGGCCCGTCTCACCGAGACCGACCACGCGGGGCTCGTCGACGAGCGCCAACACTCGTTCCCAATCGCCGGGCTGCACGAGGTGCGTGTAGTTGGGATGGATGCCGACCGCTGCGAATAGCCCTTCGCGTACCGCGAAATTTCGGACGATGTTCTCGCTGCTCGCGGCCCCGACGGCGACGCAAACCAGGGCTTCGACGCCCGCTGATTTGGCACGAGCGAGAACGTCGTCGAGATCGTCGCGGAATTCGTCCTGATCGAGATGGCAATGCGTGTCGATCATTCGGGCAGGCGTTAGGAGCCAGGAGCCAGGCGCTAGTTAAAACGAACACTGGTGGACAAGCCACCAGTGGCACCCACACTTAGGTCGTTACGCCGGTTGCTTGGCGGCGAGGGCTTCGAGAGTTTCCAGGTGGGCCTTGGCCGCGCCGAGGCATTCTTGAGCCAGGTACTTCGCGTCGGCGTCGTTGCCCAGCGCGAGCACGATGCGGCGCATCTCTTCCATGTCGAGTTTGTGCAGTTCGATGATTTCGCCGAGCATGTAGTCGAGCGAGAGGAAGTTCGTATCGGTGAACTCCATCGGGAACGACGAGGGCTCGATCGCGCCGCGGCGATCGAGAATCGCTTCCGCCAATCGCGCGCAGGTTTGGCGGTAGTCGGCCGTGAGGCGGTCGATCGCCTTGCCGAGTTCCTCGTCGTGCGGCAGGCTGCTGCGCCACATGCCGGCGTCGGCCAAGTACATCGGGAGCGAACGGTAGTGAATCGCCAACAGGCGGTTGAGGTGCGAAACGGCGTCGGCCATACCTAGCACTCGAATCTCTAACGGTTCAGGAAACTTGCGGCGCGGCGCCGATCGACTTCAACATGTCCTGCGAACTACAGCAGCCCGGCCGCGGCGGCCAAGGCCCATTGGCGGAGCGAATCGAACCAGACGCCGAGCACCAGCACCGGCAGAGTCACCAGCGCCACGTACACACCTTCGACGCTCGTCATCGAGAAGCTGGTCGGCGTGCGGTCGGCCCGCTCCGGATCGATGGTCATCGTCTTAATGACGCGAATGTAGTAGAAGAGGCTGATCGCCGTGTTGATGCCGCCGATCACGAGCAAGGCCCACATTTCGGCCTGCACGAGCGACGAGAAGGCAAACAACTTGGCGACGAATCCGGCCAGCGGCGGCAGACCGATCAGGCTCACGAGCACGGCCGAGAAGCAAATGACGACGCCCGGCGAACGCTTGATGAGTCCGGCGTAGTCGGCGATTTCTTCCGTGCGGAGCGAGTTGCGGAGGAATGCGACGATGGCGAACGCCGACAGGTTCATGAAGAGATACGTGCCGACGTAGAAGCAGAGAGCCGCCACGCCTTCGCGGGCCGCGGCGACGTCAGACCCGATCATCGCGACGGCCGCCGCGACCGGCATCATCATGTAGCCGGCGTGGGCGATCGTCGAATAGGCCAAGAGCCGCTTGATGTTCGTCTGACCGTACGCCGCGAGGTTACCAAAGGTGCAAGTGATCGCGGCGAGCAAGGCGATGAGGCCGGCGATGTACTTGCGGACCTTCGTCATGTTGCTGCCGGCTTCCGCATGATCGTGATCATGGGCGGCGTCGTCATCCTCGGGCGAAACGGCCGTCGGCGCCTTTTGCGATGCTAGTTGAAACGGCAATGCGGCAGTTGCGGCTTCCGCATGGGCCGGCAGCGGAATCGGCTGCGGAACGTCATGGGCCGCTTCATGCGAAAAGCCTAGGGCCACGCGAATCAGCAGCGCCATCGCTCCGGCCTTCGAGGCGACGGAGAGAAACGCGTTGACTTCGGCACAGGCGCCTTCGAAAACGTCCGGTGCCCAGAAGTGGAACGGCACGGCCGAAAGTTTGAACGCCAAGCCGACGCCGACCATCAGGCCGCCCGTCATCAAGACGAGTTGCCGATCTGCCCATTGTTCCGGGGACAGGTGCGCGAGTTGGGCCGTCATCGTCGGGATGTGGACGGAACCGAGCGCGCCGCCGAGCAAACTGATGCCGTAGAGCATTACGCCCGCCGCACCGGCCCCATACACGGCATACTTCAAGCCGGCCTCGCCGGCCGTGCGACGGCCTTTCAGGAGCGCCGCCAAGGCATACGACGGCACGCTCGCCATTTCCACGCCGAGGAACACCGTGAGCAAGTGGTTGGCCGAGGCCATCACGCACATGCCGAGCAGGCCGCCGAGGATGAGCGTGTAGAAGTCGGGGCTGTCTTCACGGTCGGGAATGCCCGAGAGCTTGGTGAAGATGAAGAACAGTACGGCAAACAGCAGCAGCACGCCGCGGAAGTAAACCGTGAGCGGGTCGTAGATCAGCAGGCCGTCGAAAATCGGTGTGGAGCCAAGATGTCCATCCACGCCGGCTTGCAGATGCCGCCACGGAGCGGCAAGCCAGAGAGCGACCAACGACCCAGGCAGCGCGATCCAGAACGAATTCAGCTTGCGACCGATACCGGGCATGCGGGCAATAAGCATGACGATGATCGTCGCGCAGATCGCCAATTCGGGTGCGAACGCCGGCAACGACACGTCGAGCGTGTTGTGGCGGAAGCGTTCGATAAGTTCGTAAAAGTTCATCGTGACCGGGTTTCGTTATTCAGGCGGTGTTCGATGCTGATTCTTAAGCGGATGCTGACGAGTCTCGCTAGCGGGCCGAGAGTTTGTCGAGGGCGGGCTTCGCAACCTGCGGGACGACGGCCTTCGGAGCAACTACCGAAGCTTGCTTCACGGCACTAGCTTCTTTGGCCTCTTCGGCCCGTTTGGCTTGCAGGCGCGGCTCTTTCACGTTTTCGGTCCAATCGGCCAGCTCTTGCACGCTCGCCGTGACGGTCGGCTCCATGTATTTGAAAATCAGGTTCGGGTTGACGCCGAACAGAATCGCCAAAGCCACGAGCGGAGCGGCGATCGCGATTTCGCGAGCGTCCATGTCGTGCAGATGGTCGCCGTGCGGGCCCTTATATTCCGGGCCGAGATAAACGCGTTGCAACGTCCAGAGGATGTACGCCGCCGTAAGGACGACGACCGCCGCGGAGATGACCGCGAGCGTCTTGCTGAAGTTCCACACGCTGAGCGTCACGAACACTTCACCGATGAACCCGCAGAGTCCGGGCAGGCCGAGGCCGGCGACGAAGACGACGTACGCCATGCCGCTATAGACGGGCATGCGAGCGAAGAGCCCGCCGAACTCGTCGAGGGTGCGGTGGTGGACGCGGTCGTAGATGACGCCGACCATAAAGAACATGCCGGCCGAGCTGATGCCGTGCGCCAGCATTTGGAACATCGCGCCGTTCCAGCCTTGGGCCATGTACGAGGCGTTGTATTCATTGCCCGCCGACATGCTCCAAACGCCGAGACCGAGCACGACGTAGCCCATGTGGCTGACCGAGCTATAGGCCACCAGCCGCTTGAAATCTTTCTGAGCCAAGGCGGCGAAGGCACCGTAGACCATGCTGACGACGCCGAGCGTGCAGACGAACCAAGCCAGGTCGTAGCCGGCGTCCGGGCAGATCGGATAGCAAATGCGAATGATGCCGTAGCCGCCCATTTTCAAAAGCACGCCGGCCAGGATCATCGAGATCGGCGTCGGGGCTTCGACGTGCGCGTCGGGCAACCAAGTGTGCACCGGCACGCTCGGTACCTTCACGGCGAAGCCGATGAACAACAGCAGGAAGGCCCACCATTGAATCGACCGACCGAACAGCACTTCGCGATCGAACTGGGCCGTGGTTTGGCCGAGTTGCTGCAGGGCCATGATGTTGAACGTATGGACGGCGTCCTTCGCGCCCTTGATCGCGGCCACTTCCGGAGCGTCGACCGATTGCACGACCTTGGCGACCGCCAACTGGTCGGGCGTGAGAGCCCGCACGTCGCTGTTGAAGTAGAGCATCAAGATGGCGATGAGCATCAGCACGCTGCCGAGCAGCGTGTAGAGGAAGAACTTGATCGCCGCATATTCACGACGCGGACCGCCCCAGACGCCGATGAGGAAGTACATCGGCAGCAGCATCACTTCCCAGAACACGTAGAACAGGAAGAAGTCGAGCGCGAGGAACACGCCGAGCATGCCGGTTTCCAGCAAGAGGAACAGGATGCAGTAGGCCTTCACGTGCTTGGTGATCGGCCAGCTGGCGGCCATGGCGATCATGCTGGTGAACGACGTGAGCAGCACGAGCACGCCGCTAATGCCGTCGAGGCCCATGAAGTAGTAGATATTGAACGACGGGATCCAGTCGACGTTGAACGCCGCCTGCAATTGGGCCTCGCCGGCTTTGAAGCGGGCCGCATCGCCCCCCATGAGCATCGACACGGTCATCACAAACACGGCGACCGTGATCGCCAGCGAAGTGAGCTTCACGGCTTCCGGCTTATCTTTCGGGAAGAACGCCAAGAGCAGGGCGCCCAAAGCCGGCAGGAAGACGGTGAGGCTGAGGAAAGCGACGTCGGAATTCATGACAGGCTACTAGGGGTTGAGATGCTTTGTCTTGTGGATGCGGCGCTCGCGAGGAGCGGCCGACTATGTTCGGTTCGGCGATCTGTGTTCGGCGTTATTGTCCGGCGAGGGCCCATTGCATGACGACGGTCAAGGCGGCGGTGCCGACGACGATGAGCAACACGTACTGGCGAATCTTGCCGGTTTGCACGGTCTTGAGCGACCGGCCGGCGGCGTAGGTCCAATTGCCGACGACGTTCACGAAGCCGTCGACCACGGTGCGGTCGATCGCGTCGTCGAGTTTCGAAAGCGACTTCACGCCGGCGGCGATCTTGTCGATCAGCACGTCGATGATGTTCTTATCGAAGCGAGCGACGATGCCGGAGACGAAGTGCGTCGGTTTGATGAAGATGAAATTGTAGAGTTCGTCGAAGTACCATTTGTTGACGAGGAAGTAGTAGATCGGGCTGAACTGGCGTTTGACGTCGGCCGCATCGAGCTTGCGGAGGCCGTAGAAGACCAAGGCCAAGATAAACCCGCCGGCAGCCGTGGCCGAGGCGATCAGCGTGGCCAGGGCGTGGATCGACGGCAGGTGGCTGTCGTGCTCGTTCGGGTACGACAACGTCGGCAATAGCACGCCGGTGCCGATTTCGCCCGCCGGGCGAGCTTGTTCGAGCAAGTTGGTGAGGCTCAGGCCGGCAAACGGCAGCGTCCAGCCGACGCCGACGGCGAACACCGACAAGATCACCAGCGGCACGTACATGATCTTCGGCGATTCGTGCACGTGGTCGTACACGTGATGGTCGCGCGGTTTGCCGGAGAACGTAAGGAACCAGAGGCGGAACATGTAGAAGGCGGTCATCGCGGCACCGGCGGCGAATCCGTACAGAAGGATGCCGTGGGCCGGGTTCATGTTCGTGAACGTCAGGGCCTGCGCGACGATGGCGTCCTTCGAATAGAAACCGCTGAAGAGCGGCGTGCCGATGATCGCCAAGCAGCCGATGAGCATCGTGTAGGCGGTCCACGGCATCTTCTTCCGCAGCCCGCCCATGCGGAACATATCGTTCGTGTGGCAGGCGTGAATCACCGAGCCGGAGCACATGAAGAGCAGGCTCTTGAAGAAGGCGTGCGTAATGAGATGGAACAAGCCCGCCGCCCAGCCGCCGATGCCCAATGCCAGCATCATGTAACCGAGTTGGCTGACGGTGCTGTACGCGAGCACGCGTTTGATATCGGTGGCGGTGATGGCGATCGTCGCGGCGATGAAGAGCGTGATCAGGCCGATGTAGGCGATGACCAGCAGCACTTCGGGCGTGAACATCGGATAGAACCGGCCGACGAGATAAACGCCGGCGGCCACCATCGTGGCCGAGTGCACGAGCGCCGAGACGGGCGTCGGGCCTTCCATGGCGTCGGGCAACCAGACATGCAGCGGAAACTGGGCGCTCTTACCGACGCAGCCGCAGAAGATGCCGAGGCCGGCGACCACGAGCAGCCAGTAGCCGAGTTTGTCGTCGCGCCACTTGTCGACTTGGGCGGGCGTCGGTTCGACGCCGTTTTCGATTTGCGTCTTCGCGGCGCTGAGCACCATGCCGTCGGGCGTTTGCAGCTGGTAATGGTTGGCCGGGTTGCGAACTTGCGAGAACAGGCCCTGCTTGCCGTCGACGTCGCCGAAGGCAAACGTGCCGAGGCTTCCCCAGAGGGCCATGAGCCCGATGATCATGCCGAAGTCGCCGACGCGGTTGACGATGAACGCCTTGTTGGCCGCGTTCGACGCGCTCTTGCGCTCGATGTAGAAGCCGATCAAGAAGTAGGAGCAGACGCCCACCAATTCCCAGAAGACGAAGACCATCGCGATGTTGCCCGCGACGACCAGTCCCAACATGCTGAAGCAGAAGAGCGACAGATATTGAAAGAAGCGATAGAACCGGCCGGGGCGGTGCAGGTAGTCGAAGCCTGCGGGGGCCGGCGGGTGCGTGGTTTCGTGCGAATGCGCGCCTTCGGCGTGGTCGTCGTGGGCATG
>JAFLCO010000152.1 GCA_017303535.1 Planctomycetota bacterium | reverse complement strand
TTCTCCGTCACCGGCTATTCGACTCCGCAGCACGGCACGCTCGCCATGAACGCCGCCGGCGACTTCACCTACACGCCGTCGCCTGACTTCAACGGCCAAGACACGTTCACCGTCGACATCACCGACGCCACGGGCCAAACCACCACGATCACCGTCACCCTCAATATCGCGCCGGTCAACGACGCGCCGACGTTCAATTTATCCGCCGCCGCCGGCGTCCCCATGAACGCAGGCCAAGTGGAAATCGAAGGCTTCCTTACCGATCTTTCCGTCGGCCCGGAGAACGAAGCGGCCCAAACCTTCACAATCACGTTGACAAGCGATAACCCGGATCTCTTCGCGGCGGATGGACAACCTGCCATCGACGCCGAGGGTAAGCTGACGTTCACGCCGCAGTATGCGGGGAACGCTCTAATCACGGTTCAGGTACAGGACTCGGGAGGAACCGCCGACGGCGGCGTCAATACGACCACGAAGACGTTCTCCATTGACGTTAGTGCGCCTTCGTACGGCTCAGGATCGGGAGGCACCTCCGGCGGAGTTTATACGAACGCCGTTTCCTCCACCGTATCCTTCGGCCCGAGCATCGTGGCACCGGGCGAGTTGAAGGTCGAAATCAACGGAGAGCTCCTGTTTTCCGGAAGCAAAGCCGTCAGCGTCGGCAACAACTTGCCGGCCGCAACGGAGCTTCGCGTCGAACTCTCGGTCGTACGCGGGGCGCTATCGGCGCCAACTGCAACCAGCGGAGAATCTATCGTCCTGACGGGCACTCGACAGATCGTCAATCAGCGACTGGCGCAATTGAAGTATGAGCCGACCGTCTGGTACCCGCAGAAAGATCTGTTGGCCATCCGCGTGTTTGTGACGGACCCGAACGGCGCTTCGGTTCCCCCAACGATTGCCACCGTGCCGATCGTCGTACGTCAAGAGGTGTCGTTGCGGGCGCCGGCCACGGCGCAGGCCGTCGCTCACGAGGAGATGACCTTTGAAGCTTGGATTGATGACGTCGACGACACTTTCTGGGGAACGTTGCAGGTTGCCTGGGGGGACGGCACGACGTCTTCCGCCGAATTCTCTCAAACCGAAAACCCCACCACGTTGGCCGCAACCGCCAAGCACGCCTATGAAACGGATGGAAGCTACACGCAAACCTGGACGCTGACTAGCGCGGACGGCACGCTGGTGCGCACGACGGGCGTCACCGTGAGCCACCCCGCGCCCACGCTGACGTTCCAGAACATCCCTGACCCCGACTACGTCGGAGAAGGTGCGAAGGGCAAATATGTCGGCTCCGTCAGCTACGGCGGACACGACGTCTCGGAACTGACTTTAACAGTCACGGCCGGCGGCCAGCCGCAAACCGTCGAGTTGGATGAAGACGGACATTTTGAATGGGAATACTCGTTCAATGACGACAATCCGACGAATACGGACGGCGATCCCCTCGACGTTGTGTTCCACTTGACCGACACAGCGGAAGATCGCTCACACACGGCGACTTCGACGCTTTATCTAGTCAATCATTCGCCGTTCGTCGTCTCCGATCCGTTCCAAGAGCAGCTTGACCACCCGCAGCACCGCTATGTGCTGGCCGGCACCGACGGGGAACTCTCCGATCCCGTCTACTACGAGACCGTCGCCCCGGTCTTTGAAATGCCGACGTTCGGTGACAATCCCGTTGACGGATTGAGTGTCGCCGTCATTGAGATGCCGACGTCCGAGGAGATGAGGACGCCCGGCGGAAAGTACGTTCGCATTGAAGTTACGGATGACGACGGTCGGACGTTCGTCTACGAAAAATCTTGGACCGTGGTCAGCGAATCCGTCAATGTCGAGGCTGCCATGGCCGGACTGACGGAAGCGTATCCCGGCTCGCGATCGATCATGACGAACGTGGGGTCGCCGGGCGAACCTTCGTACTCGGCAACGATCGGATTGGAGTCCACGAGTCAACAAATCTCGCAAGCGAGCTTTGCCTATCTCGACGAAGGCGAGCCTGCCTCGTCGATTGACTTGAACAGCATCGTTAAGGCTAACGCCGGCGTGACGACGTATCGTGAACAGGAAGTAACTTGGGACATACGAAACGCCTCGACTTATCGTACGTGGTGCGAGTTCTACGACGTTGGGCTTTCCGACGTCGGCTACGAGACGCTGCAGAGCACTCAAGCGACCACGCCGCAAGTACGATTCGTCGTCACGCAGCATCCGCTTTACGACCCGGAGTTCAATTTGTCGGAGAACGGTGCGGTCAGTTATCAACAAGATCCGACTGTGGACGGTGACTCGGAAACCTACTTGGCGGACTCCTTTTCCTATCAGGTGTTTGCCAAAGTCGTCACTCCTGACGATGTCGAGCACGAAGAATTGATTTATCAGGGCTCGTTTAGTTTCATTGGCTACACGGTCACTCGGCAAAACAAGATCGAAGCGACGATCGTCGATGATGTCGCTGCCGAAAACATTCTCCGTGCCGACGGCACGAAAGCCGGCCAGGACGCAAACGCCGATAGCGTCGTGAAAAACGGCGCCGTCTTGCGCTTCACGCGTACGCAGACCGTCGAGTACACGTATCTCTACGGTATGTCGGGCCCTCCTCCGGAAGCGTCCGGACTCAAGCCCCCGCACGAAGCCGTCACTTCAAGTAAGCCCAAAGGCGAGGCCTCCGTCACTTTCCGATTGGGTGCTTACGATGACGCCGCTGTTGACTCGGAAGACTTGGAAGTCGACGCGGCAACGGTGACGTTTGCCGAAGGAGAAACGGTCAAGGACGTCGTATTGAAGGCATCTTACGATGAACTGAAAGAGCGTGACGAGCAGGTCCGGATCATCATCACGGGATCGACCGGTGTGGCTGACCCGCTCGATGCTGAAGACGAGGAAGACGATCAAGAAGTCGGATTGGTGACGGTCGTCGATTCCGATCGGATCGTCGCCTGGGGTTCCAGTAACGTCGACGCCGCTTCCACCGGATTGTCGCGCGAGACCGTCGACATCAACGGTCGCAGAGTCGACCTGTTTGACGGCCGCTGGAACTGGCAAGCGCCGTTTGGAGCGCTCCCGACCTTTTACAGCGGAGTCATGTCGGAAACGTTTGTAACCTACGACCCGGCAAGCGAAGCCGGGGGTACGAGCGACGACCAATTCGAGCATGCCGTCAAACGCAACGACTCTTGGCGGTCCGCACAGAACGACGATCACGGCACGCTTTTGCGGCCGTGGCTCGGCATTAGCGACGTTCAATCGTTAGCGCATAATCCGAACCCTACGGCTCAAACACAAGCCAGCGGAGGCTATTTCGGCTATGTGGATTACCTGATTCCCGTGGCCCAGTTACAACGAGATTCGTCGTCACTTGGCGCCGAAACCTGGAACGGCGTGCTTTTGGTCCGGCGTGACGGCTCGACCGCCTGGTTCGACGCCAAGGGGACCGGCACCTCGCTCGAAGGGGACACTGAACGGACAGGGCAAGGTGCCGCCGCAGCCGAAAAACGAACGTTTAGCGGTCTCGTGGCCGGGCGGTATTACTATCTCCAAGCGGCCGCGGGGACGTCCGACCTCGTCGCCGCCGGTCTTTATCAGGCCGACGAGAACGGCGAGATCGTTCTAACCGCGAACTATCGCTGGTACGAAAAGGACAACGACGGCCAGTGGACGTATGCCGCCGGCGTTCTCTCGACGGCGACGCTGTATTCGGACATTGAATTCACCACGCCGGCCGGAACTTTCGGCACGTTGAGCACCGGCGGCGGAGGCGAAGACCGCTTCGAACTCAAACTCCAAAACGGCACGCGTTTTGAATTCGACGACTCCGGTCTGCTCCGAGCACAGTTCGATCGTGCCGGCAACGAGACGAAGTTTGAGTACGATCAAGCGGAGTATCGCAGCCAAGCTCGACTCGCGAAAATCATTCTTCCCACGGAAGGCGAGATCAAACTCCGTTACGTGAGCATGGCCTCCCGCGAACTGTCTTCGGTCACCGATGCTGCGGGAGTTTCAACGTACATCCGTGAGGGGCAGGTTTTTAGCGCAGCGCCGAATTCGAGCGGTACCGATGGATCGTCTTCGGTCATCTCCGTAGGCATCGGCGGACCGTTGCGCGCCGCAGGAGCTTCTCAAACGGAAATCAATTCCGTGCACATTGCCGCCGCGACAACGTTCCTTGACGATCTGAAATACGATGACGCGGGCGTTAACCGCTTCCGGCACATTGCAAGCGGCGAAATCGGCCGGTTGGAAGATGCTCAGATCACCGAAGCCGAGAAGGAATCGCGCGCGACATATCGTCGAGCTTATGCTGTCGACGAAGCGGCGCCGCCGGTCTGGGAATACCAGTTTGATCGCTTCGGACTCATTACCGCTAAAGCCACGCCGGCCGACTCCGCCAATCCGACGGAAGACGTCTGGCAGTGGGAGCGCGACGTCAACGGGCTCGTGAGGAAGGCGAAGTCGCCGGCCGGCCGCGGCTACACCGACGGTCTGGAGAGCGCGCCGCCGGAAGGCGCCTTCGACGTCGTCAGTTACGACTACTACTCCGGCACGGCCGATCTCTGGAAGGTCACCTACTTCGACATTGACGGCACCACGGAGCGGGCGAAAGAAGAGTGGAAGTACGATCCGGACAAGAATCACGCGATCAAGGAATACAAGGATCAAACCGGCCGCATCTGGAAGTACGATCTCAACGCCGACGGCAGCGTCAATTATGCCGAAGACCCGCTGGGAAATCGCAACTACTTCGGTTACACGCACGCCTCGGGCGGCCGCCCCGCGGGCCTCATGCAGTGGACGCTCGACGCTGAGAATAAGGTCACACAGTACGACTATTACACCGCAGCCGACGGGGCAGGTCGCGCCGGCAAGGTCAAATCGATCAAGCACGGCGACGGTACGCCGGAAACTCGCACTGAAACGTTCCAGTATGACGAGCGCGGCAACTTGGTCCGGCACGTCGACGTCAACAACGTGGCCCGCGTCTATTGCTACGACCGGCTGGGACAATTGCTGGAAGAGCGCGTCGGCGGCACCGTCGACCTCGCGACCGGCGTACTCTCCGGCGGCGTCCTGGTCGGCCGTTACACTTACGACTCGGCCGGCAATCGCCGGACCGTATTCCTGCCCGCGCCCGACGGAGTGCAAGGCTTTGTTACGACGTATGAATACGACGCTTGGAATCGGCTCAAGAAGATCACTGAGCCCGCGGCGGCAGGCCAATACGACGTGAAGCCGTCGACGGAATTCAAGTACACGGCCGACGGCCTTGTCGAGGAGGTCAAAACGGCGCTCGTCAATAACTTGACGGCCAACATTACTTCCGCTCCGAAGCAGACGACGACCTATCTCTACAACGAGCGTCGGCAGCAAATTGCCGTCATCGAATCGGGGGCGTTGGAAGGTGTCGTGTCGCGCGCGACGGGAGCGGCATTCTCGGACAACACCACCACGAACTACGCCTACGACTCGGCCGGCAACCTAGAAAGCGTCCGCGACGCTTTAGGGCGGACCACGTTCTATACCTACGACGCCGACGGCCTGCTGGTCCGCACGAAGGCCCCCGATCCCGATGGGCCGACGATCCAAGGCTCCGGCGATCCGAGCGGAACATTAAGCAACTTTGTCACCCGCACGGAATACGACGCTGCGGGCCGCAAACTTAAAGTGTTCTCGCCCAGCCCGACTGATGACCCGATGACTCCCGACGTTGAGGAAGTCTACACGCGTTACTACTATGACGCCGCCGGGCAACTGATTCGCATTCAGCAGCCGGCAACGGCGCAGGAGCAAGGTCCGGCATTAGCGAAATTCGTTGCCTATGAGTATTTCGGAAACGGCGCCCTAAAGTCGGAGCGAACTGGAGTGACGGAGGGCGAACCATCGGACGACGGCCTGGAGTCTAACGGCACGTCGTCGAGTTTGGACAACGTCTTCCTCACAATGACTTACGAGTACGACGCGCTCGGCCGCGAAATCGGGACGACCGTGAGCTACGCGGGTGCCACGTCCGGCGATATGCAGACGACCACGACTTATGAAATACTAGGCGGCGTCCTAGTGGTCCGCGCGACGGCTGCGGGTCAATACGACGCGGCGGCCGGCTTAGGGCTGCTGACCGGCCTTCTCGATTATCAGACCGTTACGACCTACGACGTTTACGGTCGGGTTAAAAGCGTCAAGCTCCCCGACCCGGACAAGTCGCCGGCGGGCAACGGTCCGCTTCAGGCGCCGGTCACTTGGTACGACTACTACGCCGACGGTCGGTTGAAGAGTGTTACGGAGGGATACGTCGGCGGTCAAGATGACCCGCAAAATCGCGTCACCACCTACACCTACGACGAAGCCGGCCGAGTCCGCACCACGACCGTCGCCGGCGCGACGACGACAATCACCTACGACGGGCTCGGCCGCTCTGTCGAGACTCGGAATGCCGACGGAACGTATGCTACGATGCAATACAACGCCCGCGGCGACCTCACTCGAAGGGAGCAGCACGACAAGTCGCCGACATCCGGAGCGGCCGGACAACTCGTTCAGTCGATTGAGTACGCCTACGACGAAGTCGGCGCCGTTATCAGAGCGACGCTCAACGGCGTCGCCAAGACGACGTTCGCTTACGACGATCTAGATCGTCAGGTCTCGCAGCAAACGGATTATCTCGACGACAACCGCGCCGCGTTGGACTTGACGACCACGCAATACAATGCCGGCGGGCTGGTGAAGCACACCGACACGGGCCTCCTGCAAACCGCCTATGAATACGACGCGCTCGGCCGCGTGATCCGACAAACCGAAACGGGCGACGGCACGCGGGTCACGAAGATCAGCTACGACGACGCGGCTCGCCAGCAAGCGGTCATCGATCCGCAGCAGAATGCCGTGCTCATCACTTTCGACGGCCTGGGACGCGCCGTCGAGGAGCGGTTGCTGTACGCGCCGGCTGGCTCGTCCTCGTTCCAGTTCCTGCCGGGCGCCCGAACTCTGAAGTACGACGACAGGGGCCTCGTGGAAGAGGTCATGGACCGCAACGGTCGCGTCACCAGTTACGAGTACGACGCGCTCGGTCGCCGCATCCGCGAAGAGTGGGTCGGCGGCAACTATGTCGCGACCTGGAGCTACGACGATCTGGGCCGACTGATCCAGGCCGGGGATTCGCGGGCGACCTACTCCTATTCCGACTTTGACGAGCAAGGCCGGGCGGGGCTCGTGGGAATCGCCCTCGATCTGGCTTTGGCCAGCGGCGGCGAGTTGAACTTGGAACTCGACCGTACGTATCGCGATCAGGGAGTCCGCGACGCCGATTCGCCGCAGGCCCGCGCTTCGGCGACGATCACGCTGGCTCGCGACGGCGTCGCGCTGCTGACGAACTACTATCTTCTCGACGCCGCCGGACACGAGGTGCTCGCGCGACAGACGACTCCGGACGGACGCGACAAGCAAGTCGTGACCGGCTACACGTCGCTCGCCTCGACGAAGACCGTGACGCAATCCCGCTTCGAGCGTTTCCAAGGCGCATACCGCGCGGGAGTCGTCACGGCGACGACGAACCTGACCGCCGTCGGCGGCGAGGCGCACGTCGTCGCCCACACGCAAGTCGGCGGTCCCTCCGCATTCAATTCCACGCATGAGATCACGTACGGCTACGACGAGCACCGGCGCATGAGCGGGTGGACGGACTATTACGGCGTGCAGAATCTCGAACGCGACGATCGTGGTCTGCTCACAGAGGAACAACGCATCGCGAACGGGCAAGCTTCGCAAACCACGTACGCGCCCGACGTGGCTGGAAACGCGACGAACGACGGTCGCGTCCTCGAGGCGCACAACCGTGTTGATCGCGACCAGGACTTCGACTACACCTACGACGCGGAAGGCAACGTCACGGAAAAAACCGCTCTGCGCACTCAAGTGGGCCAGTTTACTTTCGGCGACAAGTGGTCCTACGCCTACGACCATCGCAATCGTCTGACGTCGATGGTTCGCGTCACGGCGGAAACGGACGTTCGCACCGACGTTAAACTGTACTACGACGTCTTTGATCGCGTCGTCGCCAAGCACACGCTGACGCTGGAAAGCCAGAACGTCGACCGTTGGGAATACACCGTCTCCGAAGAACGCCGCGTCTTGGCGCATTTCACGGCGAACGGGGCGGCGGCGCCCGAATTGTCGCAGCGCGACTTTTACAACGCCGGCGGCGCGCTCTTGGCCTGGGAAACGACGGCCGACGGCGCGGTCTTCTGGCCGCTGGTCGACGGGGAAGGTAGTACGGTCGCCGTCGTGCGGTTGTATGCCGACGGCTATAACGACGTGGAAACCTATGCCTATTCCGGCACGGGACACTTCTTCGCGGACTCGACCAGCCTACGCGCCGCGCCGACCATGTTCGCTGGCCGAACGTACGACGTGGATTTAGGGCTCTATCTTTACGATGGCCGGGCTTACGACGCCAAGCAGGGCCGCTTCTTGAGCGAAGTATCCGCCGCGCCGGGAGCCAACCGCTACCTCAACGCGGATACAAGGGCGAACTCCGCCGAGGTCTCGCTGACGCCGAACCCGACCAGTCCGGCGGAGAGCGGCAAGAGTCTGGTCGGACGCTTCGCGTTGGGGGCCGGAAAGTCCGCGTTAACTTGGGGAGCGATCTTGGGCATCGGAGCCTTGGCCCATCTCAACCCCGCCACGGCAGCGCTGTTTTGGACGACCATCGGCATCTCGGCCATGAGCGGATACCTGAGCAACCGCGACGAACGCTTGGCCGCCGGTCAGACGGACGGCCAAGCCGCGCGAGGCGCGCTGCTCGACACGGTCGGCGTCGGCAACCTGTTCCGCGCCGCCGATTACGACCCGGGCACGCTCGAAAAGCAGAACTACGGCTTGGGCGATCGAGCTGAATTCGCCGGTGGCGGGATCGTCGACGCACTGGGACTGGCGAGTCTGGCCAAAACGTTCATGAACGGCGGGCGGAGATTCGTGGGGAACTCCGCCAAGCCGGCCTCTTCCGACGCCGCCGCAGCTGCCTTGGCCCGCGGCATCGCCGACGAAGTCGCCGAACTCCGCGCCATCGGAGCCCACAATCGCGGCGCTGCGGCCGAAGCGTTCCATGCTAGGATTAACGCGAGGGTTGCTCCAACAACAGCCGAAGTCATTGCTCGCCGCAATGGTTTTCATGTTGAGGCACCGACTCTAGGCTTGTTGCGCCCTGAACAACGAGCTGGGGCGAACTGGAATTTACTACAGCGACTTGAGGCTGACCCCGCCTTTGCTAGACAACTCGGAAAGCAGCTCGGCGTGGATGACATAGCCGGTCATATGCGGTCGGGTAAATTGGGGTTGCGTAACCCACCGGGAACAGAGTGGCATCATCCAATTGATGATCCCAATGTAATGTGGCTGCTTCGCCGAGAAGTCCATCGAGCACCGGACCTACAACAGATATTGCATCCCGACAACATTGGTGGATTTGGAACGCATTTCGGTAATTGAGGATTACATGATCGACTACTCAGATGTACGAAAAAAATCATTGGCCGCAGCTAAGCAACTCGGCTATCCCGTCAATGGGGCGTTGCCGCTTCTTGACCAATTAGCGGTTGTTCGGACTGCTGACGAAGTTGTAGATCGCATATTGGCAATGCTATGCACGGCGGCTTCTGCGTATGGTTTTGACAATCAAAAGGCGACTGCTTGGCTCGGTCGAGAAGCTAAGGTCGATCTGCTCACAGACGCAGAGCGTGGGCACTTGCGGACTAAGGCCGGTGATCGACGGTCCTTCACGATTCAGATTGAAGGTATGTGGGCACTGGCCTGGAGCATTCATTCCGTACCTACTTTGGATTTTGGAGAACCCTGTCCGCAAGATTTTGTAACACGACTCCCTGACCTGAAAGGCAACGGCAGCAGCCGTGAGTTCCGTGACACGGCGAATGTTCGACAGGCCTCGGAAATTATCTCTGCCTGTGATCTTGCTTACTGTCTTCACTGGGCCATTCGAGACGCACAACTTCGGAATGTAAAAGTTCCGGGTAAGGTTGAAGACTATGTCGTCGTTGAAAGAAGGCGAGCATTGGAGTGGCTTCTGGCCGACGAACCTTGGGAGGGGATCAGCCTGGACACATAAGAAGCGGTGCCGTTCACACTCGCGAGCCTGTTGATCTTTCTTCCAACAAAGAAGACAAGTAGGTTCACAGATGAGAACCGAGTCGATGGAACCAAAGCCCTCAGGGATTTCGACTTCAATTTCGGAATTCCCAACTTTGCAACACGCTCGACGCTGATCGTCACGCTGCTGCACCGTCAACATCATCATCATCCTGGGCCACGCTGCTCGATGTCGTAGCGTTGCTGTTCCAGACTGCGACGGAGCCGGGCTTGCTGCTCGTCGTATTCCGTCAGCACGTTGGTGGGGCAAAAGGTGTCAGGAATGCTCCGTCGAAAACCTCTCGGCGTCGGAGAATCATCACGTTGAGCGTGAGTGCTCGCAAGCGGAGTTCGCGGCATTGGGAGTGATAGTTGCGGGCTCTTAGGGTGGAGCCCATCAGCCGTTTGAGCATGCTGTTGACGGTCTCGACTTGCCAACGTTGGCCGTAACGCGAGCGGGGCAAGTAGTTGGCCATGCGTCGCCGCCAGTAGCCGCTGGGCTTCCTTTGCGTCGGCCTGCCGATCTTGGCCGGGATGAACGTGTTGACGCCGCATTGTTCGCGGGCGTACTCGTGAACGTGTTCGCCGTCGTAGCCGGCGTCGGCCAAGAGCGTCTCGATCGGCTTACGCGAGAGCGCGTCGTCGAGCGCGCGGCGGAAGTGCGGCACGTCGGGCGACGGTCTGTGGCCCGGCACGATCGCGAGAATCAAATGGCTCTTGCAATCGCAAAGCACTAAACGTCGCCGGTGGCATCGGGCTGAACGGCTTCGTAGGCTTAGGCGTGACCGGCTTTACTACAGCCAAGGCGTACTATGCGTCAACAAGGAAGCCGTCGCGCTCTTCAACTGAACGAAACTAATCCCGATGAATCTAAAGGTGTTACCAAAACTGTTACCTGAGCCGCGCCGAAGCGTCTGATTTGCGGCGAATGACGCACTTCTATCTGTCGAGAAAAAGTAGGTAACTGAAGTCTAACCGGGTAACAAGTGAAGCTCTTGAAGCGACTCGAAATCAGATGCCCAGCAATGGGTTGTGGGTTCGAATCCCATGTCCTCCGCTTCTATAAGTATTTGATGGAAAAAGGGCTTCCGACCCGGCGGTCGGAAGCCCTTTTTTGTTGCACATGGCCGGCAGGCGGGGACTGGTACCGCGGCTGTTACCAGCGGCGAAGGCTAGCGGGGGAAGAGCGTTTCTTCGAGTTGCTCGCGATCGGCCGTCGATTGTTCTCGAACGCTCCCGTCGAGGTGCAGGATGGTCGCCGCGGTGTTGCGATTGATCAGCAGTCGTTCCAAGTAGTTCTGCAGATCGATTTCCAGATCGCTCGGTTTCGTCCAAGCGACGGCGAACTTCGGCTGTGCGACGACGACGAATGCGGCCTCCGACGTGCCGATGCCGGCGGCTGAAATTTGCTCGAGGCTAAGTTTCTTCGAGTCGTAGAGCGTGCCTGCGCCGCGAGGCATCTGGTAGAGGGTGTGACCCTCGGCCCCCGGACCGAGAACGACGCTCTTGTGTCGATAGATGTCCGGCATTGTCGCAGCCAGTTTGCGATTTTGCTCGCTATCCCAGGGTTCGTCCAAGCGAAACTGTTCGTAAAGCGCTTGTTGATCAAGATGGGGCAACAGCCTTACACGCCAGCTCAACAGCGCGTTTCCGTCCTTGTCGACAATGTTCGTAGGCAAGCTGCCGTGCTCGGTGGCATAGACCGTCGCCGCCAATCCGATGGAGCGCAAATTGTTCGTCGCCGCCTGATCTTGCGCGACGCTCCCCGCTTTGTGGATCGCAGGCGTCAAGAAACCGAGCATCATTGCGCCCGCAAAGGGCAACGATAAAGTCGGCCCCACGGAATGGGTCTCGAAAGCGATTGCGGTTTTCGTGCCGCGCGTCAGCGAGATCGACGGGCGCATGTGGCGGCTGATCGCGCCGAACGTGGGAAACTTGGAAATGTCGGCCCGCAAGCCCGTCTCACTTTCCAGTGCGCCGGCGCCGGCCGTCGCCAGATATTGAGCGTAGGAATACAGCACCTGCAGGCCAAGTTGCGTATTCTGATACGTCAGGCTCGTTACGTCGCCGGCGGCGACGTGCGCTTTCACGGCTTCGACATCCGCCAACGTGCCCGACTGCGCGGAGCGCGCTAAATGCACGCGGATCATTTGCGGGCTCGCCGCCACGATCAGGCGGTCTCCGTCGAAACACCACGCCGGAGCGACCGGCGACGGGCCGACGACCTGGACGTACGATATGGTTTTTCCGGCCACCTCCGTCTTGCGTACGCGAACGATCGATTTGCCGCTTTCTCGCGTTTCGGCTTCGATCGCGCGCAACGCTCGATCGAGCACCTTTTCCACTTTTGCCTGATCGCGAACGGCGACGGTGGCACAAAGCCCGGTGAGCAGGAGGCCCCCTTCTTCGGAGCTGTTGTAGATCGACCAAGTGTCGCCGAGGCCGGCGAGCAGGTCTTTCTCAATGCTGAAGCCGAGTTGCTCTTGAGCTTGGCCGAGAGCCTGATCCAACTGCTCGCCGGCTTGAGGCTCGATTTGTTCCGCCAAGCTTCGCAGAGCGGAGTACATGCCGTGAGCATCGAAACGCGCGATCGCCGCAAAATCGGCCGACGCGGGAATCTGTTTTAAGTCGTCGAGCGCCAGCGGTCGGGCCGCGCCGAGTTTGAAGATTCCCTTAGGTTCGCCGTCGTGTCCGATGACAAGCTTAGAGACGCCCGTCTCTTTGCCGAGTCCCGACGCTAGGGCCAAATGCCGCAAGCCGCCGAGGCCCGTGTCGTCGAGCAGCTTGCCGAGATCACGTAGCGGCGGCGGTAACTCCGCGGCCAGCAGCGGAAACAACGGCTCGACGGTCTTCACGATCGCTCCGGCGTCGAGATAAATCACGCTCCCGAGCCGCTCGATCGCGAGCTCTTTGCGAAGTTTGGTCAACCACTCGGGCGCGGCAGGCTTGGCTTTGAGCCGCTTCACGATTGCCGCGGCTTCTCCTTCGCCAATGGTGAGAAACACGTAGGAATCGGTGTACCCCCAAACAACCGGCGGAGCTTCCGGCGGCAGCGGCAACTTGCGCAATTCGACGCCGTCGACCGTGGACTTCTCTAGGCCAAGGTTCGCCGGAACCTCGGCTAGGTACAAACCTTCCAACTCTTCGAGGGCCTCAACGAAGTCTTTTGTTCGCTCGCCTGCATGGATGACCAGCGCCCCGTTACCGCTAGGCTGCTGCGGAGGCACGGCCACCTTCGCCAAGTACAACATGCTTGGCCGAGTGAGCAGCGTGCGCGCCACCTCGGGCATGACTCGCTTCAGCGTGCGTTCTTGTTCTCGTTCGGCCGGCGCCAGATCGATGCCTTCTTCGATCAAGCGATCGAGTTCCGCGACAAACTCGGCGATCTCCGGCTCGGCGAGCAATTGCTCGACTTGGTTCGTGCCGTCGGGCTTCGGCGCGGCGATGCCGTTGTAGGCCGCGTAGAGCAGGCACTGCTCCGGGACGGCGCCGTCGAGGCCTGCATCGGCGGCATGAGGAACGGCGAAATTTCCGCCGCCGAGCATCATTGCCGCGACGACTAATAATTCGATCAATCCGACTGCGGCCATCGGCGAACCTCGACGTTGAAGAAAGCTAGGGAGCGGGCCAAGTACGATGCGCGACGGATCATAACGCGCGAGCCCCTAGGCTGTCGAATTTCGGGGACGTTCGCTTTTCGGCTCAGGAAAGCAGCGCATATGCTCCCCGCTGGAAATGGCTTATTTACTACGCGCGTCCTTTCGACTGCCGGAAGACTTGCCGAGATCGTCGGCGC
>JAFLCO010000151.1:8535-13964 GCA_017303535.1 Planctomycetota bacterium | reverse complement strand
AAACGGCGACGGCAAAGTCAGTCGCGACGAAGCCCCCGAACAGATGCGAGAGTTTTTCGGTCGCATGGATACCGACGGCGACGGCTTCATCACGGCCGCCGAAGCTGCCGAGGCTCGGGCTCGGCGTGCGGCGGCGGGCGGCGGAGGATCCGGTGGTCCTGGCGGCGGCGCAGGTCCGGAAGGAGGAGGCGGTCCGGGAGCCGGCGCTCCTGCGGTAGGGCCGAGTGCAGGTCCATCATCCGGCCCCGCAGCATCCGGAACTTAACGCCGGAGCGACCGCGTGCTCGTCACCAAACTTCTGCAAACCCTCCGCCTCGGGCTCAAAAGCCTGCTGCTGCACAAGCTCCGCTCGGCGTTGGCCGTGCTGGGAATTCTCATCGGCGTAACGTCCGTGATTTGGCTCGTCGCGATGGGCGAAGGAGTCAGCTACCAGGCTCAGCAGCAGATCAAAGACCTGGGGGCGACGAACATCATCGTGCGGAGCGTGAAGCCGCCGATCGTCGCCAGTGCCGGCGGCGAGCGGAATTTCTTTCTGCCGTACGGCCTGGTAATGGACGACCTGCTGCGAATTCGTTCGATTCCGACGGTCGTCGGCACCGCCCCGCTGCGCGAGTTGAACAAGAAAGAAGCCCGCTACCTCGACCGCAAGGCCGACGTCCGCATGGTCGGCTGCCGCCCGCAATACGCCGATTTGAATCAGCTCAAGCTCGCGCTGGGGCGATTCATCAGCGATGAAGACGAACGGACGCTGCAAAACGTTTGCGTGCTCGGCGCGGAAACGGCCGCGGCCTTGTTTCGCTATGAAGCGCCGCTCGGACGTTCTGTCATTCTCGACGACAAAATCTACGTCGTGGTCGGCGTTACGGAATTTCGCGACGCCACGGGCTCGATCGGCGGCAGCTTCAGCGGGCAGGAATACAATCGCGACGTCTACATCCCGCTGGCGTCGATGCAGGCGATCGTCGGCCTGAAGGTGATCACCGGGATGACCGAAGGAGAGATCGTCGAGTTTTCGCAGATCACGGTGACGGTGAAGAATCTTGAAGACGTCGACGAAACGTCGGCCGTCATCCGCCGCTTGATGGAGCGCTACCATCCGGCGAACGACTTCGCGATGGTCGTGCCGAAGGAACTGCTGCGGCAAGCGGAAGTCACGCGAATGATGTTCAACGCGTTGCTGATCGTGGTCGCCGGCATTTCGCTCTTGGTCGGCGGCATCGGCATCATGAACATCATGCTGGCGACGGTAACCGAGCGGACGCGCGAGATCGGCATCCGCCGGGCGCTCGGCGCGAAACAGCGCGACATCGTCAGCCAGTTTCTCACCGAAACGCTTGTACTTTCGGCCACCGGCGGACTTCTCGGTGTCGCGCTCGGCTTTTCGGTGCCGCTGGTCGTGCGCGGCGTGCGGTGGTTCGTCGCGGAATTCTTCCCGGTCGCCTGGTCGACGATGCCGCCGAACATCCGCGACATCACGCCGCTGATCGCCCCGTGGAGCGTGGCGGCGGCGTTCTTCATTTCGCTCTTCGTCGGCGTGGCGTTCGGCATCTACCCGGCCCGCCGAGCTTCGCTCATGGACCCGATCGACGCCTTGCGACACGAGTGACGCTTACGAACAGCCGGCGGCTATTTCGACGCACGGTCGGCCCGTAGTTTCAAGGCCGCGGCTTGCGCTTGTCGGCTGAAATCGATTGATTCCGCCAAGACGCGGGCCGATTCTTGGTCGGCGTGGAAGCCTTTGGAGTTTTCACTGCTGATGAAGTCGAGCCGCCACATCGCCTGCCGCTGCAGCGCGTAGATCGATTGGAGTTGCTCGTCCGTGGCGCCGGCTTGTTTCTCGGCGACGATTGCGTCAAGCATGTCGGTCATCGCTTTGGCGGCCCGGTCGGTGAGAGCCAGAGTTCGGTTCTGAATCACGTCGACGCGGGCCTGCAGTTCCGGCTCGGGCACGTTGTGGCAGGTCTGGCAGGACCGATTGATGTTGAGCATCGGGCTGCGCACCCAGTGGCTGCTTATTTTGGTCGCGCCGATTTTTTCGTACGGCATGTGGCAGTCGGCGCAACTCACGCCCGCGCGGGCATGTACGCCTTGGCTCCATAGTTCAAACTCCGGATGCTGGGCCTTGAGTACCTTCGCGCCGGTTTCCTTATGCACGTAGTCGTAGAACGGCGTGCCGTCGGGGAACGTGGCGTTGTCCCAAGCCTTCTCGATCTGCTCGACTTTAAGACCGTTTTGCCAGGGGTAGGTCAGCGTCATTTTTGTGCCGCAGTAGTACTCCACATGACACTGGCCGCAGACGAATGAGCGGAGTTCTTGCCGCGAAGCGTCGACGTTTGGATCGTACGGCGTGCCGGTTTTGCGCTTCCGCCACGCGGCGACGCTCGGCAGATGAGGCAGCGGATCGTCGCTCGCGGCCAGCTTCGAGATGCCTTCGAGAAAGCCGGGGCGCGTGACGCGAATTTGCATCGTCTCCGGATGATGGCAATCGACGCACGATACCGGATGCGCCTTGCCGAGATGCGGATCGCCGGGTACGGCTTTCACGACGCCGTCGGGAGTTTTTTCCAACTCGGCGTGGAAGTCGGCGTAGTTCATCGTGCCGGATGCGCGGAAGCCTTCCATCACGGCTTCCTTTTCGAACAAGGCCCCGAGCACTTCGGCGGTCGCCGGTTTGCCTTGCTTGGCGAGGCCGAGCCGGCGATAAGTCGGGATCACCGCGGCGTGGCAATGCAGGCAACTGCCGGCCTGTTCGACGTCGGTCACGCGCTTCGTCTTCTCTTGATCCCAGAGCATGAACGCATGGCCGCGGGCCTCGCGATAGTCGATCGAAAACGCATAGCCGGCGAAGAGTCGCTTCAGCCAAGGGTGCTCCTCGAGCTTACTCGGGGCCAACGCGTTGCTGCCGCCGTACTCCGTGCGCTCGGTGTCGACCGAACGCTTGTAGCCTTCATATTGCAGCGGAAAGTTCAGGCCCCAAGGCGCGGGATCGGTGCTGGTTTCATTCACTTCGGCGACGAGCACCGTGGTGTGACGAGCTTCCTGTTTGCGTTCGATGATGTTGACGAGCAACGCCGCAACGCCGAAGGTCGCGCCGGCCGCGATCAAGGTCAGAAGCGCCAACCAACCGAACCCACGCTTGTTGGAATCCATCTGCTCGCCTCACGCAGTGTCGCTGCCGAATGATTTCAGGAAATAAAAAGTTAAGACTTGCCGCGGAACGCGTGGCCGACGTCGGCATGACAATGTACGCACGAGTGCGTGTCTTGCTGAACGACCGGCACGTCGGAACCGGCGGTGTGTTCGGCCTTAGGCGTCTGCAGCAGCCCGTGAACGACGTCTTTGTGGCAATGAACGCAACTGTTTTGCGTGGTCCGCTTGCTTGCGGGCTTAATCTCAATCGGCTGATGAAAGTCTTGCGTCGTAAACTTCAACGAATGCATGAACCCGTGCTCGGCCTTGGTAACGTACTTGCCGAGAAAATAGTGCGGCAAGTGACAGTCGTTGCAGACCGCGACGTGCCGATGGCTGCTTTGCTCCCAGGAGTCGTACTGCTCCTGCATCACGTGGCAGTTGATGCACGACTTCGGGTCGTTGCTCAGGTAGCTCGCCCCTTTGCCGTAGCCGAACGTGAACGTGCCGACGCCGGCCAAGGTGCCCAGCGTCACGGCGAAAAGCACCGTGCCGAGGCCCAGCAGACCGCCCCGTGCAATGGATTTGCCCGCGCCGGACGGCCGCGGTTGATCCGAAACATCGCCGAGCACAGGTTCATCCGTAGACATCATGTCTCTCCAAGCGTGCGATCCGGCGCGTTCGGGTGCCGTTCCCCCGGCCGACAACGCCGCCAATTGCCGATCAACAAGCAGCGGTGCCGCCCAAACCGTGCTTGCGCGCGTTGCGCGTAAGCCTAGGAGGCGATCCGGCGGAGGTCAATGTTCGACCGGCAATCGAGCAGCTTGGCGGCGGCGAGTCTAGGCGTCGTTCGAAGAACCGTAGAGCGGCGCGATGGGACGACCGAGATTAAGTTGCAGCGGGCGACCCTGGCGATCGTGAATCGTTGACTCCGGATCGATCCCGAGCGACGTGTAAACAGTCGCGCCGACGTCGTCGGGCGTGTAGGCCTTTGAGAGCGGGTACGCGCCCATCGCGTCGGACTTGCCGATGACCTGGCCCCCTTGCACGCCTGCACCTGCAAACAGCCCGCTAAAGCAGTACCCCCAGTGGTCACGGCCGGCTTGGGCGTTGATCTTCGGCGTTCGCCCGAATTCGCCGACCAAGATGACGAGGGTTTCCGCGAGCCGGCCCGAGGCTTCGAGGTCGTCGAGCAGCGCCGACATGCCTTGATCGACGGGCGGCAAGAGTTGGTTTTGCAGCGTCGCGAAGATGTTCGCGTGGTTGTCCCACTGCTGCACGCGCCCGAGATTGACCTGCACGATCGGCACGCCGATCTCGACGAGCCGGCGAGCCAAGAGCAACGACTGGCCGTAGGTATGCCGGCCGTAGCGGTCGCGAACGGCGTCGGGCTCGCGCTTCAAATCGAATGCCTCGTGCAGTCCGCGCGAAGTAAGCATTGAGAATGCAAGCTGCTGTTGGTTGGTCAGCCGCTTTTGTTCTTCGTTGCGATCGAGAACCTGCTGTCGGGCGTTGATCTCGGCCAGCAGCGCGCGGCGATCTTCAAGATGGTCGACGTCCATGCCCGCGGCCAGCGTGAGGTTGTCGACCTTAAAGTCGGCGGCGTTCGGGTCGGACGTGATCTGCCAAGGGTCGTGCTTCGGAGCGAGCAGGCCGCCGTGTTGGCCGGGCCATGTGAGCGGGGCCGACATCAGAAACGTCGGCAGGTTGACGCCGCTGGGGATGGCGTCGGTGCGCGGGCGCAAGAGATCGCAGGCCGCGGCATAGCAAGGCCAGTCGTCGCGCGAGGCGACTTTGTCGAAGAACCCGCCCGGCTGAAAATGGCCGGTCAGCATATGGTGCGTCGACATCAAATGGTTGTTGTCGCGGTGCGCGAGCGACCGGACGATCGCGTACTTCTTCGCGCGCTCGGCGAGCTTCGGCAAGTGCTCGCAGACCTGAAAGCCCGGAACTGTCGTGGCGATCGGCTTAAAGGGCCCGCGAGCTTCGGCGGACGCCTCGGGCTTCATGTCGAACGTATCGTGATGACTGCAGGCGCCGGTTTGAAACGCCAAGATCACCGACTTGGCCCGCGGTGTCAGGCCGGCCGATTTGCCGACGCCGGCCTGCGCTTCCAGCGCACGCCCAAGCGACAGCCCCAGCAAGGCCGAAGAGCCGACTTGCAATAATTCGCGGCGACGAACGCCGACGCTCGACGGCAGGTGGCGAGTATTCATCAAGAAGCGGAATGGCGGGAAGGCGGGCAGGTGTTGCGTTAAGTCTAGTTGAGGTGTAAAGCGACAACAACGTCGACTCGCATC
>JAFLCO010000151.1:0-8525 GCA_017303535.1 Planctomycetota bacterium | reverse complement strand
GAGCGGCTTTTTGTCGGCGGATAAATTCCAGCAGGTCGGCGGCTTCTTGAGCCGTGAGGTCGCTCAAGATCCGCTCCGGCATCAGTGACTTGTCGCTCTTGGTGAGTTCTTCGACTTCGGAGCGCTTCAGTCGCACGACCTTCTTTTCCGGCGTGCGAATCACGACTTCCGCCGGCGTTTGTTCGACGATGAGGCCGGTGAGCGTGCGGCCGTCGGCGGTGGCGGCCGTGTAAGCGACGAACGGATCGTCGATCTTGAGCGACGGCTGCAAAGCGTGCGTCAGCAGGTCGCCGAGCTTCGGGTGCTTTTTCGTGATCTCGTGCAGCGTCGGCCCGAACGATTTTTCGCGGTCGTCGATCTCGTGACAGTTGCGGCAGCGGGCGCCGTCGCTGAAGAAAATCAATTGCCCGAGGTCGCGATCGCCGCGCAGCGAGAGAATCGCCTGCGGGTCGATGTTCGGCCCCAGTGTCTTCCGCCGCTCGGCTTCGGGGATGAACGTTTCGAACAGCCCGCGTACGTCCGACCGTGCGGCGACGCCGGCTTTCACTGCGGCTTGGAATTTGTCGAGCGGCAACTCGCCGCGATGCAGCGACGTCGCCAAGGACAGTGCGTCGCCGGTATTCTCCAGTTGCGCGGCAACGCGTTTCTCGTCGGCCGACGATGCGGCAGAACTTGCCGCCGCCGGATCGAGCGACTTAATCCACTCGGCAACCAGCGACACGCCGTCGCCGTCGACGACGCGCGAACCGATGTACGGCATCCGAGCGTAGCCGAGCTTCGACATGCGGTAGAGCAGAATGCTCTGATACGGCTTGCCCGGCACAATGATCTTGGGATCGTGCAGCCCGAACGTGCCGATGCCGGTGCCTTTGTTGGTGTTGAGTTTGTCGAACGGCAGTTCGCGCCGCAGGTGGAACGAGGCAATGGCATTGCCGCCCGGGTGATGGCAATGGGCGCAATTGGCGTGGAGATAGGAACGAGCGCGATGATCGAGCGTTTGCGACGGGTCGCGCCCATCGGCCAGTCGGGAAGCATCGTCATCGGCCAAAGGACTCGTTGCAGCGATGACGCCGCGATCGGCAAGGTGCGCCAGTTGCCCGTGCCCGCCGAATTCGAGATCGTTCAGCGAACGATCAAGCTGATTACGTACGAAGCCGAGTACGAACTTCGGGCCGGCGCTGTGGCAAAGCTTACATTCATTAACGGCGTTGACGTGCCAAGTTCGGTCAACGAGACGATCCGGCTCGAGCGGATTGAAGTCGCGAATGGTACGGGCCGACCCCATAGATTCGACAAGTCGCGCATCTTTGCCGTCTTCGTCCCACAGATAGGAATATGGATTCCAGCGGCCACGCTCGAAGTGCAAGACTTGCGTCTCTACTCGTTGCTCAGGGCGATCGGCTTGCGCGTGTAGTTCGATATGTTTGACGAGGACCGTCCCTTCCGGATAGTCGGCCGTGTCTTCAAGTTGCTCGGCAAGTCGAACTCGTCCGTCGCCGGGAATCGCCACGAAGCGATGTGCGTGAGCCCCGTCGAGCCAGCGCGGGACGACGACCTCGTACGGCACCACGCCTGGAGCGGTTTGCAAAGGTTGCAGCGATGTGAAGAGGCCGGTCTCGCTGAGCTTGCGCGGGAACGTGGCGCTCGTGTCTTCGAGGCCGGAGGGTTCCAGGCGGTACAGTTGGCCGGTGAGGTCGTAGTCGAGCACATAGAGCGTGCCGGCGGTGGTTTGGGTGAAGGCGACGATGCGGTGGTCCGTGTCGACCAGCGTGTCGCAGCGGTAGGCTCCATTGCTTTGCGGGCCGTCGCGTTCCGGGTGCAGAGCCCAGATGGTGCCGGTGATGTAGTCGCCGTAGATGAACGCGCCGTCGAGGTCTTTGAGTTGCGAGCCACGGTAGACCGGGCCGCCGATGACGCTGTTGGCTTCCGTATGTGGGTGGTCTTTCACCGGCGGCACGATCGGCGTCGGGCCAGGCTTCACTTCGCCGCGCAGGGCCGCGCGGCCTTCCATGATCGGCCAGCCGCCGTTGGCGCCGCGGGTGATCTTGTGCACGATCTCCCATGACTCCCAACCGTTGTCGGCCGCGAACGTGTCGCCGGTCTTTGGATCGACGCCGAACTTCCACGGATTGCGATAGCCGTACGACCAGATTTCCGGACTCGCGCCCGCCGGTCCGGCGACGAAGGGATTGTCCGACGGCACGCCATACGGCTTCTCCGCCGTCGGGTTGCTGACGTCGATTCGCAACATGGCTCCGAGCAGATCGTCGACCGTTTGGCCGACGGTCAGACCATCGGGAGGGTTCGGGCCGGAGCCGTCGCCGGTGGAAATGTAGAGCATGCCGTCGGTGCCGAACTCGAGGCAGCCGCCGTTGTGCCCGCCGTCCGGCCACGTGATCAGCACGAGTTCGCTGGCGGCATCGAGCTGCAGCGGTGCGGACTGCGTAACTCTGAAACGCGAGACGCGCGTGTGAGCGTCGTCGGCCGGGTGGACGTAACAGACGAAGAGGTATTTCTGCTCGGCGAATTGCGGAGGAAATTCGGCGTCCCACAGTGACACCTTGCGCGGCTTGGCGTCCTGCGGCAATAGTTCAACGAGATCCAGCGCGAGGTCGGCCGCCGTGACGTCGGCCCGTTGCGGGAAACTAAAAATCTTGCCGTCGCGCTCGGTGACCAGCAGCCGATCGGTGCCGGGGACTTCTTCGACGCAGGTCGGCAGCGTGAAGCGGAGCTTTGGAAAGGCCGGCGTCGTCCGGTACGGCTCCGGTTTTTCGGGAGAGCCTTTGATGCGCGAAGTGGTCCACGGCGGGCGCTTGGTCGGCTCTTCGGCGGTGACGAGTTGTGAATTGAAGGCTATTGCGATGAGCGCGGCGACGACGGGCCGAAGCATGGGCGTAGGTTCCGGATAAAAAAACACACTGCCGAGTTGATTGGCAGTGTACTTGAGCAGGCGTCGTTGAGCGATGTTCGGCCCCCTCACCCCCGGCCCCTCTCCCGCCAGGGGAGAGGGGAGGAAGATGTGACGGCACTGGTGGGCAAGCCACCAGTGGCACTCGTGAATCCTAGGAAACCCAGGCCGGTTCCCAGCCCTTGCGGTACGGTTTCGTGACCATGCCGTTGGCCGTGGAGTTATTCGTAATGGTCAGCTTCGCGGCGTCCCATTGCAGTTCTTCGCCCGGGTTGCGGATGCCGATCACGCCGAGCATGACCGTTTCCGTCAGCGGACCGGCGTAGGCGAAGTTCGACGTCGTCTTCGCCGCGCCGCGGCAAGCGTCGGCGAATTGCACATAGTGATCGACGCCGGCGACCTTCGGCGTGTCCTTCACTTCGGCTTGTCCGCGGAAGAGCGTCGGCAGCTTCACGTGCGGCACGACGAGCGAGCCCTTCTCGCCGATGAGCACGCTGCCCGCGTGGGGAAGTTCAAACGACGCCGGAATGTCCTTAAACAGCTCGCGCGGGCCGGTGATGCCTTCGCCGTCGTACCAAGTGACGGGAACTTCGGCCGCCGTGTACTCCGTGCCAGGGAACAAGTAGCGGACCGTCGCGCTCTTGGTCCAGGTTTCGCTATTGAGCTTCGGGGCTTCGGCCGTGAGCTTCGTCGGCGAGGTGAGTTTCAAGGCCGTGAACACGGGGTCGAGAATGTGGCAGCCAAAGTCGCCAAGTTGGCCGGTGCCGAAGTCTTGCCAGCCGCGCCAATTGAACGGGTGGTACATCTCTTTGACGTACGGCCGCGCGGGTGCCGCGCCGAGCCAGAGGTCCCACTGCACGGTCGACGGCACGGGATCAGTACCCGTCGGTCGTTCGATGGCTCGCGGCCAGCGCGGCGTGCCCCCTTGCCAGGAGTGCACTTCTTTGACTTTGCCAAGCAGCCCGTCTTGCACGATCTTCACCGCGGTGCGGTAAGCCTCGTGCGACTGAATCTGGTTGCCCATCTGCGTGACGACGCCGTACTTCTTCGCGGCGAGCGCCATCTGCCGAGCTTCGTGCACCGTGTGCGTGAGCGGTTTTTGGCAGAAGACGTGCTTGCCCAAGGCCATCGCGGCCAGCGAAATCGGCGCGTGCATGTGGTCGGGCGTCGACACGATCACGGCGTCGATCTGTTTGCCTTCGTCGAGCACGATTCGCCAATCGCTAAAGGTCTTGGCCTGCGCGTATTTTTCGGCAGCCCGACCGAGATGCATGGCCGAGGAGTCGATATCGCACAGAGCCACCACTTCCACGGCGGGGCTCGCCGCTACGCCGGTCAGGTCGCTCCAGCCCTTGCCGCCGGGGCCGATGCTCGCCACGCGCAAACGTTCGTTGGCTCCGGCGACGCGAGCCCAACTGACGGCGGGAAACGACGCGACCGCACCGGCCGCAAATAGGCCGCGAACAAACGTGCGGCGGGAAGTTCGAAGGGTCATGCCAAAACTCCAGGCGGGAAATAGAGATGAGGTGAGCCGGGCGGGAAGCGTGTAATATGCTCGAAAGCCGGGGCTGAAGCAACGATATTGAATTCCGCGAAGCCACCCCCACCGGAGCCGCCGCCATGCGCATCGGTCACGCTCAGCTCGATTCGCAGCTCGATGATTTCAACGGCAATCTCGCCAAGGTCGTTGCCGGCATGGAGCGGGCCGATCGCGAACGGGTCGACGTCGTCAGCTTCCCGGAGTGCTTTCTGACCGGCTATCCCGACGACGGCGACATCGCGCGCCGCGGGGCATTCAAGATCGACGGCCCGCAGATCATGCGGCTGTTGGATGCCACAAGCAAATTCGAAGCGGCGGGCATCGTCGGCTTCAACGAACTGCGCGGCGACGACCTCTACAACACGGCCGTCGTGTTTAATAAAGGCCATCTGCTCGGGCGCTACAGCAAATGCGCGGCCTACATGAAATTTCATAAGCAGGGGCGGGAGTTTCCCGTGTTCGAGCATCACGGGCTGAAATTCGGCGTGATTATCTGCGCCGACGGCGGTTATATCGAACCGGCGCGATTGCTGGCCCTGCAAGGGGCGCGGGTCGTTTTCGCGCCGCACTTCAACAACATCCGGCCCGACGGCGTGATCGCCCACTTCATGAAAGTACGAGCCGACCACACGGCGCGAGCCGTGGAAAACAATATCTATTTCGTGCGCGGCAACAACGTCTCGCTCGGCGAAGAAGAATGCCTGACGCGTGCGGGGGGCGTCGGCTACGGCGACAGCTACGTGATGGATTCGGCAGGGGAAATCGTCGTTCGCTCGCGGCGACATGTCGAAGATTTCATTTTTACCGACATCGATACGACGCCGACCGACAAAGCCTGGGGCGTGGGGCGTTCACTTTGGAGTGCGCGCGAGTTCGGCGAACAGTTGCGACAGATTGTCGAGAAGAATGCCGCGAAGTGACGGCGACGTCGCTCGCGGCGACCGTTCCGATACGATTCGCGGGCCGGAGATCCATGCGGAAATCAAATTTAATCGCCGGCGCCGAGTCGCGTTGAGGTCCGGGAGCGGCCGATCTATAGTGAGTAGCCACACCGGTCCGCGTCCTCTCCTTGGCCGATTTCCGTCCTTCGGCTTTCGACGCCATGCCTTATCTCGACACAGTCTCGCACGAGCTTTCGCGCCGACGTTGGCTTGCACGCGCCGCCGGCGGATTGGGTTCGCTCTCGCTTGTAGGGATTTCCCCGCCGCTTGGTGCTCGAACTGTTTCCGCGGCGCAGCCTGCGGTAGGACGCGGCTCCCTCGGCGGCTCGTTCGGAAAGGCAAAGAGCGTGATCGTGCTCTTCAACACCGGCGGCATGCCGCAGCATGAAGCGTGGGATCCCAAGCCGGACGCACCGCGCGAAGTGCGCGGAGAGTTTGGTACGATCGCCACACGCACGCCGGGGCTTTTCGTGGGCGAGTTGATGCCGAAGACGGCGCAGCTCACGGACAAGATCGCCGTCATCCGCACGATGGTCACCGGCGACAATTCCCACTCGTCCAGCGGCTACCAAATGCTTACGGGCGTGCCTCACATTCCGCTGAGTCGCGAAAACGCCAAGCCCGGCAAACCGAACGACCAACCGGCGATCGGCGCGATCGTGCAAGCCTTGCGAGCGCCGAAAGGAGGCCTGCCGGCTTCGATCAGCCTACCGCGCCGACTGGCCAACAACGGCGGTCAGGATCCGTGGCCCGGCACCGATGGCGGAATTCTCGGCCACAAAGTCGATCCTTGGCTCATGGAATGCGATCCGAGCGAAGCGGGCTTCCGCGTTCCCGGCGGCGAACTCCGCGACGGTATGACGGCCGATCGCCTGACCCTTCGCCGCGGCCTGCTCGACGCCCTCAATCTCGGCGGGCCTGCAGCCGAGGGGACGACGAACTCCATCGCGCCGAACCCGGTCGCCGAGTTCAACTTCTACAAGCGTCAGGCCGTCGACATGATCGCCGGCGGCGAAGCGCAACGCGTGTTTGAACTTGAGCGTGAATCGGACAAAATGCGCGACGCCTACGGCCGGCATCAGCACGGTCAGAGCGTGCTCTTGGCTCGGCGGTTGGTCGAAGCCGGGGCGTCGTACGTGCAGGTGCATTGGGCATCGTATGACAAATCGAAACCGAACAACGGCGGCTGGGACACGCACGAGAAACACAGCGAAAGCCTAAAAGATTGGCTCATGCCGGGCATGGACCAAACCTACTCGGCGCTGATCACGGACTTGGAGCAACGCGGCTTGCTCGACGAAACGCTCGTCTGCTGGGTGTCGGAATTCGGGCACACGCCGAAATTCAATGCCCGCGGCGGCCGCGACCATTGGGGCAAGGTCTTTTCGATCGCCCTGGCCGGCGGCGGCGTGCGCGGTGGAGTCGTTCATGGCCAGTCCGACGATCGGGCCGCGGAACCTCTGGGCGACGTCGTGACCCCGGCCGACTACTTGGCCACGATTTACCACTGCCTGGGCTACGAACCGGAGACGATCGTTCACGACTTGCAGGGGCGTCCGCTGCCGATCTCGCGCGGAACGCCGGTAAGACAGGTTTTGGCCTGACCGACTTTAGTCCCGCGACTCTGGTTCCCCCGCTGGAGTGTGGAAAACTCTACCCAATAAATGTTTCTTTACGTTCGATCTGGGAAAACCGTATCAATTATAGGCCACCCACAACCCGAATTTCGGGGTAGATACGGCACACTGGAATGTTAAGTCTCCTTACTGCGGCGACCGAAAGAATGAATGCAGTCGCAGCAAGCAGGTGGTCGACGGTTTGTCTCGCGCTGCGATGAAGCTTCCAACTCGGCGGTACGAAGCAATATGGGAATGATGTCCGGTTTGGATGAGTCCGACGAATCGGGACGACCTGTCGAATCACCGCGACCCGTCGTGGCGCATGAGGCGCATTGCGTCGTGGTGGTCGATGACGACGGGCTCGTGGCGAAGGCATTGGCCGCGGCGCTGGCAGGACCGGAATACGACACGCTGGTCTTCGCGACGGCGGCCGAATTCAACGCGGCCCTGCCCGATCTGAATCGTCGGACCGGTTGCACGCTCGTCGACTTGCGTCTGGCGGAAGAATACGGCATGGGGCTGATTCAATCGCTCTCCGGAAGCGACGCGGCCGTGCATCGCCCCAACATCGTCATCTCCGGCTACGCCGACGTCGCCAATACGCTCGAAGCGATGCAACTCGGCTGCTGGACCGTGCTGCAAAAGCCGGTCGACTTAGAACTGCTGCGCCGTACGGTTCGCGAGGCCTGTCAGTGGAGCCGCGAGAATCGGGCTCGCCTGCAACACGAAGCGGAGATTCGCCGCTTGTGGGCGACGATCAACGAGAAGGAACGGTCGACGATCGACATGATCCTGGAAGGGCTGCCCAATAAGTCGGTGGCTTCGCGCTTGGGCGTGTCGGTGCGAACCGTGGAAAATCGGCGACGGCAAATTCTGGCGAAGCTGGGCATTTCGTCGGTGGCGCAGTTGGGGCGGATCGTCGCCATGATCGATGCCTCGGCCTCGCTGCCGATCGGATCGCGGCGCTTCGCGGCCTTTCCCGAAGCGGGGCGCACGCGCAACGCCGGGATGCCCCCCTCGGCGTATTCCTCGCCGGGGCGGTTTATCGCGAATTTCGGAAATTCCGCACGCGGCGGCTTCGAGAACCGGTTTCGCTAGCCGATCGGCGGCTTGCGGCCGTTGCGCCCGTCGCCCGCGTGTGCCGCTTCGAGCGCGCGGCGGATCGTCTCGACGAGACCGGCGGCCGTGAACGGCTTCTCGACGATCGGCAGTCCGTCGGCCCGACCGACACGTTCGAGTTCGTCATGCCGCCCGCTCATCAAGACGACCGGCGGCGCCGGCCGCATCCGACGGGCCTGCGCGGCGACTTCGCGTCCGCCGACGTCCGGCATGATCAAATCGGTGAGCACGAGGCGAACTTCCGCGCCGGCCTTCAAGAGTTCGATCGCGCGGGCCCCGTGCTCGGCGGGCAGCACGCGAAACCCCGCCTCTTGCAGGATGTTCTTGACGGCCGTCCGCACCGTGGCCTCGTCGTCGACCAGCAGAATCACGGCGCCGTCGACGTCACGCGACTCCGC
>JAFLCO010000150.1 GCA_017303535.1 Planctomycetota bacterium | reverse complement strand
ACTTGCTTGAGCTTCTGCTCGCGCTCCGGCGTGGCGGGGATCCCCATCATGGTCACGCCGTCGGGTACGTCGTTCATGACGCCCGCCATGGCGGAAAGCACGGCGCGCTCGCCGATGTGGATGTGATCGCGTAGTCCTGCTTGGCCCGCAATGACGACGTAATCGCCCGTCGACGTGCTGCCGGCGATGCCGACTTGGGAGCAGATTAGATTATGTCGGCCAATGACGCAGTTGTGGCCGATCATCACCTGATCGTCGATTTTTGTTCCGTCGCCGATGCGGGTCGGACCATAGGTGCCGCGATCGATCGTAGTGCCCGCGCCGATTTCGCAATCGGCGCCGACTTCGACATAGCCCAACTGCGCCGTGAGGACATGCTTGCCTTCGACCTGGCGATATCCGAAACCGTAGGCGCCGAGAACGGCGGCCGCATGGATGATTGAGCGATCCCCGACGACGGTATCATCGTAAAGGACGGCGTTGGGGAATATGACGACGCCGGCGCCGAGCTTCGTGCCGGCCATCAATTGCACGCCGGGATGAATTGTGCAGCCGGGGCCGATCTCGACGTCGTCACCTATGACGGCGTGCGGACCGATCTCGACGTCGGCGGCGATGCGAGCCGACGGGCTGACGACGGCCATAGTGCTGATGCCGCCGCGGGTGCGAACACGCGGTGGACGGAAACAGGTCACGATTTTTGTGAAGGCCGCGTGAACGTCGTCGACTTCAATGGCCGGCAATTCAACGGTCGTTTCTTTCGGCACGACGACCGCGGCGGCCGGAGTGCCGATAAGTTTCTTGATGCGCTGGGCCGAGTCCAGCAATGTGATGTCGCCGGCGGCGGCCGTCGATAGCGGCGAGGCACCGCGCAGCACAAGCGACGCTTCGCCGCGCAGTTGGCCGCCGACGAGCAGCGCAAGGTCCGATAAAGTTCGCGAAACGGCCGACTGGGTCATCGATGGAATCCTTTCCATCCGGGGAGAAATCGAAATTTGGCGCGGGCCGGAAATGTAACCCGTTGCGAACGGGCGAACAAGACGAATGCCGGCATTCAGCCCGGCGGTGCCGGCACAACGACGCCGGCATCAATCTGTTCCCTAATAATCCTCGTCGAGGTCGTCAAGGTTCAGCTCGCGGATCTCGCCTTGCTGCGAGGCTTGCCAAAACGTTCCGCTTTGGACGTCGAGGCACGTCAGGCGACCATTCGGCATGTAGATGCCCGTATCGATGCAAATGGCGTGGCCCACATCAAGCGGCAGCCCGGAAGGTTGCGGCGTGTGGCCGCAAACCATCGTCTTGCCCGAGAAGTGCGGCTTTACCGCAGGCGTGAGCTTCTGCCAGCGTAGGACCGGAATCGGCTGCTCGGGCAAGGAAAGGTGCGGCGCGAGGCCGCCGTGTACAAAGATAAAATCGTCGGTCTCAAACCAGTCGACGCAGACGTGATCGAGAAAGTTCCAATGAGCGGGAGGAACGTCGGCGAGTTCTCCTTCTCGGCCCGGCTTGGCGTAACTTGCGAGAGCCGCTTCGCCGCCGTTTATAAGCCAGGTCGGCAGAAGGCCGGGGCCGCCGCGGCTATCCATCATCATCTGTTCGTGGTTGCCGCGGAGTGCGACCACGCGATGGGTTTTTTCGAGTTGCAAGACCCGATCGATGACGCCGCGGGAATTGGGGCCGCGGTCAACGTAGTCGCCGAGAAAAATTAACGAATCGGCCGGCGTCGGCTTCACCGCCGCCAACAGCGCGTCGAGCGCCGTCAGATGGCCGTGAATATCGCCGATCGCCAGAATGCGCATGCGTTGTGATTTCCGTCAATTAAACCACAGAGGCACAGAGACGCTGAGAAGTGAGAGAAGCCGCTGACTACGCTCTCCTCTTACTTCTCTGTGACTCTGTGCCTCTGTGGCAAGAATTCTTTACCGATCGAAGAATTTCTTGATCGCGTGCACCGTCGTGGCGCGGCCTGCTCGGCCGATCGACGTCGTGAGCGGAATCTTCTTCGGGCAGACGGCGACGCAGTTTTGCGCGTTGCCGCAATCTTGGATACCGCCTTCAGCCATCAGCGCTTCCAGCCGAGCCGGTGCGTTCATCGCGCCGGTCGGATGATTGTTGAAGAGCATGACTTGGCTGATCGCGTGTGCACCCACGAAGCCGCGGTCGAACGCCGCTTGCTCGCGAGCCTTGAAGGCTTCGTCCGTTTCACCTTCCTGCTTCTTCAACTCAATCTTCGTGAATTGCGGGCACGCCTCGAGGCAGCAACCGCAGCTCATGCATTCGCTGAGCGGATACGCTTGTTCCTGATTGGCCGGCGACACGCGCGGGCCAGAGCCCATGTCGTAGTAGCCATCGACGGGGATCCAGGCCTGTACCTTCTGCAAGGCACGGAAGAGCCGACTGCGGTTGACCATCAAGTCGCGCACCACCGGAAACTTCGACATCGGCCGCAGCTCGATCTCTTCGGGATTTTCTGCGAGCAACTTATCGACCAAGGCCGAGCAAGCCTGGCGAGTCTTGCCGTTAACGAGCATCGTGCAGGCGCCGCAGACCTCTTCCAGGCAGTTGCAATCCCAGGCGACCGGCGTGGTCTTGTCGCCGTCGGCCGTTTCCGACTGAGCGGCAATCCGCTGCAATACGCTGATCACGTTCATGTCGTTTTCACGCGTGATCGTATGCCGTTCCCAGTAGCTCGGCGCACCGGGCGCGTCTTGCCGCAGCACGCGGACCGCGAACTGTGCAGGCGGCGCATGATGTTCGCCGTGGTCGTGTGAACCGTGAGCCGAATCGTCGTGCGAGTTCGCTTGGATCATGAGTCGTGTATTGCTGACGGAGACTATTTGTGTATTGCGGAGAACCCAGGATATTCATCCGGGGCTATTGAACGGACAAGAGATTAAGAGGCACTCGACAACGCGCCGCCCGTCTTTTCCGTATGCGTTCCGTTGGTTCCGTTGGTTCCGTTCGACGCTTCTTTTGCGGCCGCGGCTTTCGCCTTCTGCCGTTCGTTCCATACCTCTTCGATCACGTCGGCGCCGACCAAGCCGTACAGCCGCGGCCGCGGCGTGATCAGCGAGGTGTCGACGTCTTCATAGCTGATCGTCGGTTCGCCGTTCGCGGAGAGCGTGGCAATTGTGCTGCGGAGCCATTTCTTCGTGCTGGCTTCGAATCGATCGACCCACTCTTCCGCCAAGCGGCGACGTTCGGCCGGGGCCGCGCTCGCATCGATGCCTGGCATGGCGAACTCCGGCTTGTAGTGAGCGCCGCGGCATTCGTCGCGGAGCAAGGCTCCCTTGAGAATGCATTTGGCGATCGCGAACATGTCGACGAGGGCCTTCGTGAATACGACGTTTTGATTCGTCCAATTGCCGGTGTCGGACAGCGAACAACGCGAAGCTCGGGCTTCCAGGGTTTGCACGGTTGCGTAAGCGTCGCGAAGAACGTTGTTGTGACGGACGACCGTGGCCGCCTTCGTCATAACGTTGCCAAGTTCCTGATGGATCAGGTACGGGTTTTCTCCGCCGCCGGGTCGCTTGAGCAGCGCGTCGTGCTCGGCTTGATGACGCTTCTTCGCACCTTCGTAGAGCGACACCGGTTGATCGGCTGCGAGCTTCCCTTTTTGCATTCCGATCCAGGTTTGCACCGTCGGAGCGACGACCAGACCGCTGAAAATGCAGCTCAAGAGCGAATTGGCACCGAGCCGATTCGCGCCGTGGTATTGATAGTCGCACTCGCCGATCGCGTAGAGCCCGGGGATGTTCGTGACTTGGTTCTTGTAGGAACCGAGCTTGAGTCCGCCGGTGGCGCTCTTTTCATAATCGACCCAGAGTCCCCCCATCGAATAATGGACGGCCGGGAAGATCTTCATCGGCACCTTGCGCGGGTCGACCCCTTGGAACTTCTCGTAGATGTCCAAGATGCCGCCCAGCTTGTTGAGCGAAGCCATCGGCAGGTGCGTGAGATCGAGATACACGCACAAGCGATCTTTCTCAACGCTAAGTCCGTCTTCCGTGCAGATGCTGAAGATCTCACGCGTGGCGATGTCGCGCGGCACAAGGTTCTTGTACTTCGGGTAGCGCTCTTCGAGAAAGTAGTATCGCTCGGCTTCGGGAATAGTGAGCGGATCGCGGGGGTCTTGCGGCTTGCGCGGCACCCACACGCGGCCACCTTCGCCGCGAGCGCTTTCGCTCATGAGTCGGAGTTTGTCGGCTCCGGGAATGGCCGTCGGATGGACTTGGATGAACTCGCCGTTGCCGTACTTCGCGCCGGCTCGATAGCAACGCGAAACCGCGCTGCCGGTACAAGCCATCGACATCGTCGAACGGCCGAAGATCAATCCGCAGCCGCCCGTGGCCACGACGACCGCATCCGCCGGGAAAGCCTTGATTTCCATCGTCACCAAGTCTTGTGCGACCGCACCGCGGCAGGTGCCGTCGTCGTCTAAGATCGGGCCGAGGAAATCCCAGAACTCATACTTCTTGATCATGCCGGTGGTTTCCCAGCGGCGCACTTGTTCGTCGAGCGCGTAGAGAAGTTGCTGACCCGTCGTCGCACCGGCGAACGCGGTGCGCTTAAAGAGCGTGCCGCCGAAGCGTCGCTGATCGCGGTAGCCTTCCGGCGTACGATTGAACGGCACGCCCAGCCGATCCATCAGATTGATGATCTTCGGACCCCACTCGGTCATTTCCTTGACCGGGGGCTGATGCTGCAGGAAGTCGCCGCCGTAGACGGTGTCGTCGAAGTGCAGCCACTCGTTGTCGCCTTGCTGGCGCGTGAGATCGTTGACGCTGTTGATGCCGCCCTGTGCGCAGACGCTGTGCGACCGCTTGACCGGAGTCAGACTCATCAAGTCGACGGGAATGCCTTGTTCGGCCAACTGCATTGCAGCGGCCAAACCGGCCAAACCGCCGCCGACGATCAACACTCGTTCTTTTGCCATGTGCATCGCTATCTAACTGAGGGCAACCGACGTTTCGGTACTGGTATTATAGGAACCGCGTAGAGCCTGACTTGGCTCGACGTGCAGCGGCTCAAGCTAGTGGGCCTTGGTTTCCGCGGCCTTGGCTTCTTTTTCGGCCTGGGCCTTGGCTTCGGCTTCGCGCTCGGCGGGCGAAAGCGACTTCAACCGCTTGGCTTCCGCTTCGGCCCGTTGCTGTTCTTCAAGATTCATCTCGTGGCGAACTTTCTCGTAAGCCTCGGCTTTGTCGACGTCGGTCGTCGTCACTCCGACCAAGGCCGCGAGGCCGACGACCGTCAATGCGATGCCGAAAGCGCCGCAGATCCAGTTGGCCCGGCGCTGGGCAGCCGCCGTGGTCCAGACGCCCCAGGTGATGCCCATGGTCCAGAGGCCGTTGGCCAAGTGGTAGACGCAGGAGATCACGCCGATGCCGTAGAACAATTTCTTAAGCGGCGAGGCCAGCGCGATGGCGGCCGTCGAACTCGCCTTGTGTGGATCGAATTGATGGCCGCCAAGTTCGTTGTTGGCCACGTTCTCGAGCCACCACGCGTTGTGGAACCAACCGTGCATGTGAAACACGTGGTACGCGATGAACAGTAGCGCGATCCACGCCGTCACGCGCTGCAACGTATAGCGAACGTTGCCCACGTAGTAATAGCTGCTCAAGTTCGCATTGCCGCTGCGAATGATTACCACGCCGACGACGGCGTGAAAAATCAGCGGCAAGAAGATGAACGTCCATTCGACGATCGGCAGAGCCGGACCGAGCGAATGGATCAGGTCGACGTTCTTTTGAAACATCTCCGGACCGCCAAGCGTGCTGGCATTGGTCAGTAGATGGATGCACATGTACGCCCCCACCGGAATGAGCCCGGTGAGCGAGTGCAGACGGCGGATCAGGAACTCGTTGCGAGAAAAGAACGTGCCCTGACGGGCGGCTTCCACGGCTGCTTCCACAGAGATGATCCTCGGGCCGGCCGACGGGCTCGGCAAAGGAGAAAAGGGCGGGCAAACTGAGCAGATGGACCGCGAGTTGCGGCTCCTCGCGTAGTATATGAAAGCACCACCGCGCGACAAGCGGCGTCGGAGCGAAACTTGCCCGGCGGCAACGATTTACGACAACTAGCGATGCCATAATCCGAACAGGTTCACACTACCCGGTCGCCCTTTACGCTTTATCTTCCGCGTTGGCTTTCACACCTCATCGTCGCAAAGTCCGCATCAATCACTGCCTGCCGAATTGGCAAATTTTTGCGACTGTCCCGCAATCTTCTCGCAAGACTCAGATACTGTCGCCTTGGTAAAATTTGGCGGCCATGCTATAAGTCGCTACGAACAAAAGGGTTGCGACTCAATTGCTTGCGGGATTGTCCGTGTTTGAGCCGCTCGGCACATGCGTTGCACGCTGCGAGGTAAGCTTTTAGAAGTGCCGAATTGTCCGGCTCCCGACCGTAGTCGGGGCGTTTCGCTCGGCAATGTTTTTGTTGAGGCGGAGACCGTGGTCGCCAACGCACCGTCGCTACTCATCACTGATGACGATCTCGACTTCCGCGAGACGCTGCGCGGCGTTTTTGAACCGCGCGGGTTTCACACGCTAACGGCCGGTGACGGCGAAGAAGCGCTCGAAATCCTGAAGCACGAAACCGTGCACTTGGCACTCTTCGATATGCACATGCCCCGGCTTTCCGGGCTCGACGCCATTCGCCGATTGAAGGAGCTTTATCAGCCGCTTCCCTGTATTTTGCTTTCCGCGGAAGCCGACGAACAACTGATTTTCGAGGCCAAGGAAGCCCGAGCGTTCGACGTGCTGCGAAAACCGGTGACACGTGACCGCGTGATCAATGTGGTGCAATTGGCGCTGGAAACCAACTACGATTTCGGACAGTGGCGGGGCCTACTGGGCTCCTAAGTCGATTACCGAGTTCCAACGGTCGGTTGGTGATTTCGCCGGTCGGACGTCGCAGTCTCGCGAACCTCTTGCCATCGCTCCGAATCCTTTTCTCGGATGACGGAAGAACCGGCTTTTTTCCCGCGAATTCGGCCCCTTGAGACTCACCGGCGAACCGGTATGATATGGGGCTTCCGCGAAGGCCCTCTTAGCTCAATTGGCAGAGCAGCTGACTCTTAATCAGCGGGTTCCAGGTTCGAGTCCTGGAGGGGGCACTTGTTAAAGCTCTTGCCGCCTAAGCACTTGCGACTTGGTCGCCTGTGCTTTTTTTATGGAATTAGGGCGGTAGCGGGATTCGAAATCCGTTTCGGCCGCCGCATTTGCACCGCGCCGCAATTGCAACGCTTTGTGGACGGCAACCGTAAGGACGCCCAAAACGGCCAAAATCCCGAGAAGGCCGGCTTCGGACATAAAAAAGGCCTCGTCACAACGGATGCGACAAGGCCTTTCAAATTGGAGGGGAAGGGAGTCGAACCGGACACCGGGAATTACCTTGAAGGTTGCGACGTCTTGGTCGCGGCTCGATCCGAAATCCCGCTCGACTCCGACCGATCACTTGGGGTACTGATCGGCTACTCGGGATACTTCTTTTCCGATCTCCGCTGACGATTGAATCAGTGGCCGGTGCACACCTTCCGTGAGCGGCTGGTCGAACGGCGTGCCGTTCGTCGCCGAGTTGTAGATCTTACCGGAATCGTTTGGCTCGCGCGCCCGTTGCTCTTCGTACGCACGAACCTTGGCCGGCAGGCTCTGAATATCCCACTCGCCGTACTGAATACGTTCACTTGACTGGGCTGCCGTCGATTTTTGACCGCCGTGCGTCCGAAATAGGTAGTCGAGCCAAGGCCAACTGATGCAAAACCAACGGTCAGGCGCGCGAAAATGGTGCTCTAAATGGCATCGCCTTAGGTAGCGTCCCCAACGCGTCCTTGGCTTCGTAAAGTGAATGATGAAGTGCGTATAGTCGTACACCAAGTACGCCGTCGCCAATCCGCTCAAGAAAACACACAGAGCGCGATCGCCGACTAGGGGTACGATCGTCAAGGTGAGGATCAGAACCAACAAGGCGCCGATCGAGAGCGACAACAGCGGGGGAGCCAAAAGCCTGTCACGCTCTTGAAAGCGGTGATGATGCTCATGAACGTAATATAGGAGACTACGAAGCAGCGCGTTGCGGGGACAAAAATGAAAGAACCAGCGATGAATTGCGTACTCGGCGAAAATACAGGCGATGTATCCTGCCGCGAACCAAGCACAAGTCATGCAGGCCGAACCCAGCCCTTGGGCGCCCCATACGAGAAGTACTACGGCCAACGGCGTCCAAAAGAGTGCCGGAAGTGCGGGATGCACCCGACTCCCCCAATCAAGCAACGGGTTATCGAACAAGCGGATACCGCGATGAAGCCTGCGCGAGCGCATGGGTACTCGACTTTTCAAACTTGACCGACGGTGCCAAAACTCTTGCAATCGGCCATAGGATCCGCAGGGCCGACGCGGAGTCAACTATACTTCTTACCGAGAGTTGCGTTAAGCTACGGCCTTCATTCCCCGGCCGTCTTCCCAGCTGCGCCCGATCCCATCCAGTACGGCGGGACGAATTCCTCGAATCACTCGTCTCCCGTCCTCGACGCCTTTTTGCAAGTTGTCGATGACCATCTCGATCGTAGCTGCGGCTTAGGCCCTACCCATTTCGGCATCGTTACCACACGTCGTGAAGTCCGTCCGTGGCAAGGACTGACGCCAGTGTCGTAATTGGTACGCTGGCGATAGCCGTCGGCGTCGTGAGTTTGATTCGTGCCGTTACTCAATCTCGTGACGATCAGTAGTAGCACGGCCAGGGAGCAGACGAACATGAAACTGACGCTCATGGGGCCGGATGATCAAGGCTGCTGGTTTCTTTCCGATGCCACCGGTCAAGATTTCAAGATCGTCGAGAAATGGAACGACCTTTCCCAGGCCGCCAAGCTTCTCGGCTGGTCACCTTCGTCGAACTCGCTCACCACCGACGAACTCAACGAAGAAGTTCGGGAGTTCCTGATCCAAACGATGTCGTTTCAAGCAGGGCAGGCCGAAGGCATAGTTCGTAGTCGTAAGAAGGTAGACATTCCGGCTGCCTACATTTCCTGAAGCATCCTGTCTCAGCTTTCATGCATCAACGGCTCCTGCCTGCCGCTGCGGCCAAGTGTGGAAAAGATAACAGAGATACAGAGACAGCAATGCCGCAAAGAAGCACCATATCGAGGCAAATGCGTAGAAGAAGTAGACGTGACTAATCACCGCTGAAACTACGAGGCCCGTGCTGAACCAGAGCAACGTCGTATTCTTCGATAAGAATAGCGGAGCAGCTACAACCGCCACGTACAACAAGTGCCAGAACTCCTGGGGTGCGAGCGCCAGAGCAGGAGGATCGGCATAGTCGTAACGAATCGAGTGGTGGTCCAACGTGATTTGCAAGTCGGCGGAATTCAGGGCAATGGGAACAAAAAGGATCAGTCCGCCCGCCAACCCAAGGAGAGCACACAAGCCCAAATACAACTTGAACTTTCTTCTGGGTTCGAGGAACACGGAGCTAAAGGGAATCCAGAAGAGCCAGAAAGTTAATGCGAAGAATAGGAAGCCGAGGGCCGCTAAGCGGGTCAGTTTCACATCGCCTCGGCCAAGGCCGATCCAGACGACTCCTTCACAGAATTGCTGGATGCCGAATAGGAGCGGCAAAGCGGAAATCGGAAGTAAGCGACGATCTCGCTGAGCGGCGCTCTTCAAGCAGTAGATACCAACCGGTATTAAAACTCCAGTAAGGCCAAAACTAGCTTCGGCCGAGACGCACATATTGTCCCCCTTCAATACCGTGCATGTTGAATTCGATGCAAAACTTCGGCCGTTTCACCATGAGGCGAGAGTCATACCGGCGTTTGTCGACAACGGTGGTAGCCGGCGACAACAACGTCGTAGACGGCTTAAGCAGAACTCTCGTCACAGGCGAAGTTGGATGTGCGGAGCGTGAAACAACTACGAGAGATTGCAGTCGCCTGCCGCCTTATCTGTTGTCTTGTTGAGTCATTCACCGCCGCCAAAGCGTCGATGTACGGTGAACGTAGCAGATCGATGACAACTTGGCCTTTCATCTGACCTAAAGGCGTCAAAAAAGTTGTCAAAACGAGAGGGTGTCACAGGGCAAGAAAAAACCCCTCGTCGCAAGCTGTGTTGCGACAAGGGGTTTAGAAGTGGAGCGGAAGGGAGTCGAACCCTCGACCTCTGCATTGCGAACGCAGCGCTCTCCCAACTGAGCTACCGCCCCAAATTTGAACAGTTGATTGTAAGTTTGCCGCCGAAGGTTGTCAAAGCGGCGACTGTTATTGCGGGGCCCGCGCCACGGCGCTAGGCTTACGGGCGATTTGCGGCATCGATCGCCTTTCGCACGCCCTATTGAACCGGTAGGAATTGCCCGCCATGCCCAACGAACCGCTTCGTCCCTTGCCCGGTTCGGACAAGAACAAACCACTCGCCCCGGTGACGCCGCCGTTGCGCCCTGCCGCTCTACAGGTGCTTCAACCGAAAGGAAACCCGGGCACAATTCCGCTGGCCAAGCCGACGCCGACCAAGGCCGAAACGGCGGCCGTGGTTGCGAAGGAAGGTCGCTTAACTTCGCTCGACGCCTTCCGCGGGTTCATCATGCTGATGATGGCGTCGGCGGGATTCGGTTTAACGAAGGTCGTGCAACGGCTCAATGACGGCGGCGTCGCGCAGGACGGCGTCGAATATCGCACGGTCGAGTTTTTTGCGAAGCAGTTCGAGCACGTGATTTGGACCGGCGGAGTGTTTTGGGATCTCATTCAGCCGGCGTTTATGTTTATGGTCGGCGTCGCATTGCCGTATTCGTTCGCGCGCCGTGCGGCTCGCGGCGACTCGTATTTCTCGCGATTTCTGCACATGCTCGTCCGCTGCGTCGTGCTGATCGCGCTGGGCGTGTTCTTGAATAATCCCGCCGGCGGCAACGGGCCTTACACGGTGTTCTCCTTCGTGAACGTGCTCACGCAGATCGGGCTCGGGTATTGGTTCGTATTCTTAATGGTCAATCGCGGCGTGTGGGTACAAGGGGTCGCGATCGCGCTCGTTCTCGGCGGCACTTGGTTCGCGTTCTTCCGGCATCCGCTCCCGCCGGAAGGGTTCGACTACGCGTCAGTCGGCGTAAAACCGGAGGAGCAGGCCGTCGCCGTGTTGCCCGGAATGCAAGGGCATTGGTCGAAGAACACAAACTTCGCGGCCGACTGGGACCGCACTTGGCTGAATCAGATTCCGCGCACGCTGCCGCCGAAACGGACCGACGGCGAAACGGACGACGCTTATGCAGCGTGTGTCGCCGAAGCGAACGAAAAGGCCGCGTTTAAGTTCAATCCCGGCGGCTATACGACGCTGAACTTCGTGCCGTCGATCGCCACCATGCTTTTGGGACTCATGATCGGCGAGTTGCTGCGCTCCGTTGGCCGCTCGTCGAGTAAGAAGATTATAACAATGCTCGTCGCCGGCGCGGGCTGCCTGGCCGTCGGCCTCGCGTTGCACTACGCCGGCGTATGCCCCATCGTTAAGCGAATCTGGACGCCGAGTTGGGCGCTGGCTTCCGGCGGCATCGTGATTTGGATGCTGGCGGCGTTCTACGTGGTGTTCGATCACTGGGGATGGCGGCGTTTGTCGCTGCCGCTGGCCGTCGTCGGCGTGAACTCGATCGTCGTTTATCTCATGTCGCAGATGCTCAAGCCGTGGACGCTCAGCGCGCTAAAAACGCATCTGGCGATTCCGTACGCTTATGTCATGCAATGGCTTTCGACGCGGACCGGACGATCATTCAATTCGGAACTATTTGGCGGCGCGGCGAATCCGTATCAGCCGCTTTACGAGAGCCTCGCGGTGCTGGCCGTGTTTTGGCTGGTGTGCGTTTGGCTCTGGCGGCAAAGGATCACCGTGCGGATTTAGAACGCGGCGTCCGTTTGCGGCCGTGAACCTAACTTCCTTCGTACGACTGCAGTAAGAGCGGTTTCGCTTTATCAAAGTCCCTCAGGTTTCGAATGGTTATCTCGAGATCACCGGTGCCAAAGTGCCCGATGTCAGTGACGTCACGCGTGAAACCGTCTTCAAGTACGATAATGGCCGGATCGACTTTGACATACACTAAGATTTCCTTCTTCTGAACTCGCACCTCTATACATGCGAAGTTTTTGATTCGCTTGCAGGCAACATAGTATTTCAAAGTCTTCAGTTGCACGTCATCGCCAAGCGCTTGCAAATAAGCAAGTATCGCGTCGTATCGATCCTTGAGTTCGCCGCCAATTTGGCTGAGAGTTTCGGTAATTTGCTTGTATGTTGTCGTTCCTGCCGGCGCGATTGCTCCGCTTTCTTCGACCGTTGCCGCCGTGACAGCATTGGTCAATTCCAAGAGCACTAACTCTTCGCCATAGCGACGATAGCGCATCAATTCGATATTTCGATTGATCTGCTGAACCGCGTGTTCGTCATATCGATTGAAGTCACCTGCGATGCAGATCAATCGCGGTCCCGACCACTCGATTTCATCCGCCGCTGCCTTTCCCAGTATCTCGAGCACCAATAACTTGAACTCAGCTTTATGATCAAGCAACCAGTCAAGGTAAAACAGCCCTTGGTTAATGACGTTCTCATTCGTTGATCGCTTGTATTCGATGATTACCGGACAGCCGTTTTCATCGATGCCCAACGTGTCGATTCGTCCACCGTGTGTGCGACCAGTCGCATACTCGGTGGCCAAGAATCGTACGCCCAAAAATACGTCAAGATGCCTCTCGATTAACCGCTGCAATGAGCTTTCGACGGCGATTGAACCAGCATCAAGTTCTTTCACACCATTGGCTGAGATTCTGAACAGCCGAATATCACTCATTAATTGCTCGGGCTGAGGTTGCGTCTACAAAAGCCATAATTGCCTGGCAAGAACCAAGCCTACTCGAACCGCCCGCCGCGGATGCTTACGGCGTCGGCTTTGGGGAAATCCTTCGGCACTTCGCCGGACTTCACGTCGCCCGTTGCCGCCCATTCGCAGCCGCGCACGAGCGTGGTGATGAACCCTACGCAGTGCATCGTTTCCGGGCTGTGCCCCATGGGCGTGTGAAACACGCGACCTTTGCCGTACGTCACGGTAAAAATCATCGGCTCATGTTCGCCGCTGCCGCCGGTCGCCGGATCGGCGTAGGCCGTGGCCAAGACGTCGATCGCTTCCGCCGGTCCGCGGAGCTTGTCATAGAGTTCGTCTTGGGCGTGCAGCCACGACGCCGGCATGCCGCGCGTGATCGGATGATCGGCGTTGCGCACGGTCACGTGAAACGGATGCTGCTTGCCGTGATGACCGCCGGGCCCCGGCGATTCGTCGCGAACGATCTTGCCGTCGCGAAAGCGAACGTACGGCCCGCTCTTCTCGTTGCGGCCGCCCCAACCTCCCAGGCCGATCATGCGGTTGTACTCCGGCCAGTCGCCGAAGGAATTGTTGGCCGCGTGAATCACGGCCAGTCCGCCGCCGCCTTGCACGTAGTCGACCAGCGCCTGCCGAGTTTCCTTCGACCAGAGGTCGCCGTTGTAGTTGAGCAGTACGACGTCGTATTTGGCGAAATCCGGCTTAAAGCCGGACATGTCTTGCCCCTTCGCAGGCGACGTGGCGACGTCGACCGTGAACTGCTTCGACTCTTCCAGATACTTCTTCATGACGGGCGTCGTGCCCTGCCAGTTGTGATTGTTTTGGCCGTCGACGATAAGCACCTTTAGCGGCTCGGCGACGACGATCGACGATACGCATATCGAGAAGGCAAAACAAACGGCGAAGACCGAACGGCGCATAGTTTCCTCAGCGTGAGATGGTCACTGGTGTTCGACTGACAAACCTTGTGACGTTGGATCTTAGCCCAAACTCACCGTCACGGTCTTCGTTTCTAGATAGTTCGACAAAGCCGCTTCGCCGAGTTCGCGGCCGAGGCCCGACATTTTGAAGCCACCGAACGGCGCCGCGGCGTCAAAGACGTCATAGCAGTTGACCCATACCGTGCCGGCTCGGAGCTTCGCCGCGAGCGTG
>JAFLCO010000015.1 GCA_017303535.1 Planctomycetota bacterium | reverse complement strand
GCCTTCCTTGGCGACACCCATAACGCCGGTCTCCTGGCAAACGTTTTCTGTTGGCGCAAAAAACGTAAACCACGGAGATCGGCGTGTTTAGATCACTTCAATTCCCGGACGGCCTCAACTCGTTGTCGGGGTCGTGAAGCGACAAGAGGGCTCTCAATAGGGCCGAGCCTTGCACAATCCTCTAGCGCCTTCGGCGCACGGACAAGCGAGTTGTCCGTGCCACCCAGCGACCCCTCCGGGTTCAAAAACTTAAAGCTGGAGGCCATCGGGATTTTTCATGAGCGACAACATGTTGTCGACAAGAGAGGCGCGACGTTCTAAGCCCGCTAGTCGCAACATTTCCGCGAGCCGGATTCCAAACGATTTGGACGTTAGCTGTCGACGCTCACGAAACGAAGTCGTCTCCATTGCCGCACGATCGCCTAGGACGAGCCACAAAAGGACCGCATCCAAGGCATTCCCACGTTTCAAGTATTCGTTGACGACACCCGTCAGAATATCCCAGTCTTCATTTTGTGCATCGCCGGATTTTAGGTTCAGTTTACCGATGTTGCGGAAGAACGGATCATCGACGAGCGATTCATGCGGCACTTTTGTCTGCTGCAGCCACAGCAGCGCCTTTCGCGCCCAGTCATTGCGGAATTCGCCTGGTAGTTGATGCTCAGACCAGATCGATCCGCCATAAAAGGCCATCGGGCAGGTTAGTGACTTCTTGAGGTGCAACGAGGCATCGGCTTGACGTTGCGTCCGTCGAAACAAATAACCTAAGCCATAATGAGCCGCAACATATTCCGGTAACAACTCAATAGCCGTTCGGTAATGTGATTCGGCGCTATCAAAGTTTCCGGCGGCTATGGCGAGATCTGCCGCGGCGCAATGACGAAAAGCTGACCTCGGATCAATCGCAAGCAGGGCAAGATGATCGCTCGCCGCAACGCGCTTCGGAATCTTAAAGTCCGAGATGCAAATCCCTGCGCCTTGTAAAGCTCCGTCAAGTTCCGAGCTCGATAACGTGTCATCGTCGCTCGTGGCAAGCTGACATCGTACTAGTCCGGAAAGATCACCGTATTCCGGAATTACTGCATAGGCATCGTGGCTCGTAAACGCGACTATTGGGGGCAATTCTTCATGCCCAATAGGCCAGTAAAGCCCGTAGTAATCTCCATTTCCAGTTCCGGCAAACGGAAAGAAGCCAATCGGAGCATAAACAACGGAATAAACCTGAATTCTTCTACGCTCACCGTCCGGGTGAAAGCGTGCTTCAACGCCGAATAGATCGTCGTCGAAGTTCACCGGCATTCGTTCAGGTACGGGCACCACTACGCCCCCGCTCGTTCAAACCGTCGCTGCGGTTTTGGCGGGGCCGGTTTGAATTCTGTGGCCATCGGCCGCCACGAGTTCTCGCCTAAGAAGTCGGTCACGCGGCGGCGCATTTCGGGGTCGTAGGCGACTTTTACGTTCGCGCTTTCGCACGTCACGCGCGATTGATCGGCCAGCGTGAGCACGAGTTGTACTTCGCAGTTGCCCGGGTAGCCGCGGAGGATTTCGAAGAGGCCCTGCAGGCCTTTCTCGCCGTGCTTCGTTTCGTCGACGTGGAAGATCACCCCCTTGGTGAATCGCGATTCGAGCGTTTCCACAGGGATGATTTCGTTGACGATGAAGTTGGCGTCTTCGCTGCCGGGCCGTTTGTCGATGACGCCGCGGAGGGCCACGACCTTGTCGGCCTCGACGTGCGTGCCGTGCTTGGCGAAATCTTCCGGCCAGAGGATGCAACGCATGATGCCTTGCATGTCTTCCAAGTCCCACATGGCGTACTTCGTGTTGACTTGGCCGGGACGCGGGTTCTTGGTGTGCGAAAACTTGATCGACGCGATCATGCCGCCGAGCATCACTTCCGTGCGATGGCTCAACTGCGCGGCGTCGACCGTGCCTTTGAGTTTGTAGGTGTCGAACGTTTTTTCATACTCGGCCAGCGGATGGCTCGTGAGGTAGTAGCCGAGCACTTCCTTTTCGGCCGCCATCTCTTGCCGCTGGTCCCAGGGCGCGACGGCCGGCAACATGCTCTTGGTCGCAGAGCCCGGGGCGGCCGCTTCTTCGGCATCGTCCTCGTCGAAGAGGCCTTTCTGGCCGCGCTTCTTGTCGGCCAAGACCGAGGCCGCCGATTGCAGGGCCTTGTCGAGTACCGCGGTCCACTGGGCCCGGGTACCGCCGAGCTTGTCGAACGCGCCGGCCTTGATCAGGCTTTCGATCGCCGTGCGGTTGACGGCCGACGAATCGAGCCGCGAGCAGAAATCGAACAGGTCTTTGTACGGCCCGTTCTTGCCACGTTCCTCGGCCAGCGCGGTCGCCGCGCTGCCGCCGCAGCCTTTGATGGCGGCGAGGCCGAAATAGATTTGGCCATCGGCGACGGTGAAGTCGGCCGAGCAGGTATTCACGTCCGGCGCGTTGACGGTGATGTTCATCCGCCGGCAATCTTCCAAATGCTCGACGAGCGAATCTTTCTTCTTGAAGTTGCGCCCCTCGATGTCGCCGCAGAGCAGCGCGGCCATAAACTCGACCGGGTAGTGCGCCTTGAGATACGCCGTCATATAGGCGATCAGCGCGTAGGCCGTACTGTGCGACTTGTTGAAGCCGTAGCCCGCGAACTTTTCGATCATCTCGAACAGGTTCACGGCCTGAGCTTCGGAGAGGCCCTTGGCTTTGCACCCCTGCACGAACTCGGCCCGATATTTGGCGATCATCTCGAGCTTCTTCTTCGAGATGGCCTTAATACAGGTGTACGAATTCGGCAGCGGAATATCGCCGAGGCGATTGAGGATCCGCATGACCTGCTCTTGATACACCATCACGCCGTGCGTTTCTTCGAGCACCTCTTTCATGACGGGGTGCAGGTACTCGGCAGGCTTGCGACCGAGCTTGACCTCGATGTATTCGTCGACCATCCCGCCTTCGAGCGGACCGGGACGATAAAGCGCGTTCGTGGCGATGATGTCGCGGAAGTGGTCGGGCTTCATCCGCTGGAGCAGGTCGCGGATGCCACCGCTTTCGAGTTGGAACACGCCCTTGGTTTCGCCGCGCCGCAGCAGGGCGTACGTCGGTTCGTCGTCGAGCGGAAACTTGTACGGGTCGATGCGCTTGCCGGTCGATTGCTCGATGAGCGTCATCGTCTTGGCGAGCACCGTGAGGTTGCGCAGCCCGAGGAAGTCCATTTTCAACAGGCCGGCCTTTTCGACGTCGCCCATGGCCCATTGGGTGATGACTTCGTCTTTCCCCTGCACGTGCTGCAGCGGGACGTACTCGATGAGCGGCGAATCGGCGATCACCACGGCCGCGGCATGCGTGCCGACGTTGCGAGCCAGGCCTTCGATCTTGCGGGCGAAGTCGTACAACTCGCGCATGTCGGCGTCGGCGTCGTAGCGCTTCTTGAGGTCGGCGCTTTTTTCCAGCGCTTCGTCGAGGGAGATGCCGAGTTCTTCGGGGACCATCGCCACGATGGCGTCGACGTTCGGGATCGGCCAACCGAGGGCTCGGCCGACGTCGCGAATGGCCGCGCGGGCCGCCAAGGTGCCGAACGTGCCGATCTGCGCGACGTTGTCTTTGCCGTACTTCTGCTTGACGTAGTTGATCACGTCGCCGCGGCGGTCTTTGCAGAAGTCGATGTCGATATCGGGCGCTTCTTTGCGGTTTTCGTCGAGGAAGCGCTCGAAGAGCAAATCGTACTTCAGCGGGCAGACGTGGCTGAGCTTCAGCGCGTACGCGACGATCGACCCGACGCCGGAACCGCGCGCCGAGCAGGGGATGTTGTTCTCGACGGCGTAACGAACGAAGTCCCAGACGACGAGGAAGTAGTTCGCGAAGCCGAGCTTGTTGATGCAGGAGAGTTCGCGGTCGAGCCGTTCCACGACCTGCGGCGCGAGTTCCCCTTCCGGCGTGAGCATGCCGGGCTCGTTTTCGTAGCGCTCTTTGAGGCCGGCGACGCAGAGTTCGTGCAAGAAATCGGGCGGCGTGCGTTCCGGCGGGATCGGCAGCGTCGGGAAGTAGCGCTTGCCGAGTTCGAGATTGATGTCGACGGTGTCGGCGATTTCTTGGCTTCGGCCGACGGCGTCTTCGAGGCCTGGGAAGGCCTGGTACATCTCGTCGGGGGAGCGCAAGAAGAACTCGCTCCCTTCCATCTTCATGCGGTTCGTGTCGGTGCGGAACCGGCCGGTGTTGATGCAGAGCAACACGTCCTGGGCTTCGGCATCTTCGCGGTTCACATAGTGTGCGTCGCTCGTGGCGACGAGCGGGATGCCGGTCCGCTTGGCGATCTCGACGGTGCCCTCCAGCGCGAGCCGCTGGATTTCCAGATGGTTGTTCTGGATTTCGAGGTAGTAGCGGTCGCCGAAGATGCTTTGGAACCATTCGGCGATCCGGCGGGCGTTGTCCCAGTCGGGCTCGGCCCCGCCGCGCAAGAGCGTGCGGCTGAGTTCGCCGGAGACGCAGCCCGAGAGGCAGATGATGCCTTCGCTGTGGTCTTTGAGCAGGTCCTTGTCGATGCGCGGCTTGCGGTAGAACCCTTCGAGGTAGGCGTGCGACGCCATCTTGATGAGGTTCTTGAAGCCGGTGCGATTCTTCGCGAGCAGCGTGAGGTGGTAGCTCGCTTCTTGGTCGCCGGTGGGGGCTTCCTTGATGAACCGGCTGCCCGGCGCGATGTAGGCTTCGTAACCGACGATCGGCTTGATGCCTGCGGCGGTCGCCTTCTGATAGAACTCCAGCGCGCCGTAAAGGTTGCCGTGGTCCGTAATGGCCAGGGCGTTCATCCCGCTCTTCTTCGCCTTATCGACGAGCCCTTCGATCGGCCCGGCGCCGTCGAGCAGGCTGTAGTGGCTATGGCAATGCAGATGGACGAACGAACGGCTCATGCGGATTCCCTCGCGCGAAAGGCGATCCCTCGAAGGCGACGCTCAACTCGAACACACGGGCCGGCCACCAAACACTAGCCCCGAAGCGCAAGCGAGGGGACACGGCACGGCCATGCGGATGAGAAAAGCGACGCGGGACTAGAGACTGAATTCTACCGCCGCGAACGGGAAATTCGAGCGCCGCGAAACTGCGGAAAAACGGCGGCTTGACACTATAGATGTTCGGCCTGCCAATCGTTCATCCACTTGGCGAAACCAGTGTGTCGCTCGCGCGCTTCGTGAGCAATCTTTTCACCGGTGGCCGGGAAATCCATCGCGAATCTTTCAGCAAGCCAGCTCCGGAGTTTTCCCGTCTCATTCCACTCCGCGGGAGGTTTCGAGAGATCGTCCGACTCGACCTCCGTGTAACCAAGCCCGAGCAGTCGACAAAACTCAAAGGCATTTGGAGCGAGGACGAGGAATTCCCCTTCCGAGCCGAAAAGTACGACCGGAGCATTTTCTGGATCCGATGTTGGCACTAGCCATAGCGCATACGACGATCCCGTTGAACCACGGCCGAAAATCGCCACCTGACTCCTGGTGACAGGATCATTCGGAAACCAGCCTTCTGCGTCCCGACGGCCCCAATCGCAGATTTCGAAGCAGCCGCTTATCGGATACCCGTGAGTATCCAGATAGTCACATAATGCCCGCAGGCAGTCGGGCAGTTTGACGCCTTCGGGGAAATTAGATTGGACTATGTCAGCAAGCATTTGTGCCTCTCGCTCTAGTGGCTAAAGATTTGCGCCTATTGCCAGGAGAGTGACAAATCTGCGCCGCCGATTCTTGCCCAATGTTCAAATGCTTCGATAGCTTGCCGTTTGGAAATCGTGTCCGAATACGGCGTTGTGAATTTTTCCCCGTACTCGTCGCAAAACGTCACAGGTTCCTGTAGTACCGTCGAACGCAGATTTGGGTCTGCCGCGTAAAACTCCCGATGAAAATCAAGACGCAGTCGCGCACGATCGCCGGCAAACCAGCACAGAAGATCAACTGCCGCGGTATTCTCAGGATCGCTCGCGAAGACGAAAGCGAAATCTGAATGCGACGCCCTTTGAACTGCTTCGCACGCCGTGTCGGGCGTGAGGCCCGCTCTAGATTCGCATGCCTGCAACGGTGTGAAGAGGTTGATTGTCAGTTGGATCATTACCCGACAAACTACTCCTCATCCCCCTTGGGTTCCGCAATCGAGCGGGCATACTCGGCCAGGCGCCATTGCAGGTCGATGAGGTTTTGCCAGGGCTTTTCGTCGATGACGACGCGCTTGGCCGCCGGTTCGGCTTTCATTTGGGCCAAGACTTCGCGCAGCCGCACGTGGCAGAATTCCAGCACTTCGCAGAGTTGGGCCGATTGCAGCGGGCTCAGCTTCTGCGGCAGGGCCGGCGGCACTTTGATCTTTCGCTCGGCCGCTTCGCTCAGCCGTTCCGACCAGTGCTCTTCGTAATCCATGCCGGCCTGCGCGGCCTGGCGTTTCAGGTCTTCCGGCACCATCGTCTGGCTGTGCGGATCGCCGTCGGCCTGAAGTCCAATCAATCGCTCGGCGATTTCTTCCCGACTGCCGAAGAGCAGCACCGAGCGGCCGACCGAGATGATGTCGCCGTAGCGGAGGATGCGGAGCGAGACGTCTTCGCCGTTGACCTTCGTGCCGTTGGTGCTGTCGAGATCGGTCAGCACGTATTGCTGCTGGTCTTCTTGAATCTTCAGGTGGTAGCGCGAGACCCGTTCGTCGTTGAGCTGGACGACGTTCCCTTCCTCGCGGCCGATGGTGACCGGAGTGGGGAGCGTACCAAAGACCCGTCCGCGATCGGCTCCGTCGAGAACCCTCAGGTTGATCATTGCCATAACAGGTTCTGGAGGCCGACGAGCGTAGCGAGGTCGCGATGGGTGCGCCGACGAGTTTTGCACCGAACGCGGCGCAAGGTGCGCGGGGAGAACGATTTCCGCCTACCTAGCGCTTATAACATGCCGCGAAAACCGGAGCAAGAACGTGGCCGCCCAAAGACGCGGGTTCGCCGGTTTTTACGGCTGCAGAGCGGCGGCATCGGCCTCGATAACGAGCCTCGCGGCGCTCAAATACGCCTAGCCACCAAATACTAGCCCCGACGCGCCAGCGAGGGGACACGGACGAATTTCACCACAGAGACACAGAGTCACAGAGGAAGAGACGAGAAGCAACAATTCTCGTTTTCTCCTCTCTGTGTCTCTGTGCCTCTGTGGTTTGAAATGTCCCCTTGCTGGCGCGGCGGGGCTAGTGTGATAGGGCCGCGTCTTGCGAAACGGTCGGGAGTCATACTTCTCTAAAAGTAGTCGTCGCGCAGGGTGCCGTCAAAAACGGCCCGAGCGGAGGCAGCAGCGCTTATAGCGCCGGCCGCTGCCGCACGGGCAGAGGTCGTTGCGGCCGAGCTTCTCGACGAGTTCCTTGTCGCCGTGAACCACGCGGCGGCCGATGCCGACGTGAGTTTCGCTGGGGAACCCGCGCCGACGTTTGCTCATCGGCTCGCTGAAAACGGTTCTTCTTCGTGGTCGTGTCGCATGGTGCACCTCCTGTTTGCCGGCGTAAAAAATACGAAGCCGACCAACAGGAGGGCCAATCGCCCGCGAGGTTCGCGTCGCGGGGGGTTATTGCCGATAGCTGCGAAGATAATCGACGACGAACATCACGCCGCTGACGACGAGCAAACCACAGCCCCAGAAGTAAACAACGTGCGCCTCGTCCGGTCGGGCTTGGCGAGCGAGCATCCCGTTGCCCGCAGCGATTGAGCCGGCGACCATCATCAACCCCCATGCAACCAAGCGATGCTCTTTCATGGCGGCATTCCTCGTGGTGCGTCGCGATCGGAAACGCCCGGCAATATATGGTGCCGACAAACCGGCCGGCAAATGCGCGACTTTGCGACGGACGCCGACTTTGTTAAAGTAAGCGGTCTGCGAACGAGCGATTTCCGGATCTTCGAGATTAAGAAACCGCCTCACCGCACGGGCACCCGTGGCGCAATCGGATAGCGCATCGGTCTTCGGAACCGAGGGTTGGGGGTTCGAATCCCTCCGGGTGTATTTGGCGGCAAACTTCTACGGCAAGCCCTTGAGCAATCAAGGGCTTGCGTCGTCTTGGGCGGTAAGCCCGTTTGTATCGCTCGCCGACTTTTCTCGGCTTCTCAAATCGCCCACGGTGCGGCAGCAAGCAAGTACATAGAGGGCCTATGTGAGAAGCTGCCGCACTATTATCTACCGTTGCCGTTCGCTTAGCTTTCTCAACGGGGCGCTCGCCGACTCATTCAATTCTCAGGATGAACCGGAGGGCTTTGCCCCGGCGATCTCATCGCTTGCGTCAGAATGTGGTACACCCGATTCCACTTCGCAACCGGAAAGCTCAAGGAGCCGCTCGCTGCCGACGGGTTCGTGGGCGTGCCAGGGAATGATCGCCGTTCGTGCGACCGATTGCTGAACTCGCTCGATGTGACGTCGTTCTTCCGCCGCTCGTGCGGCGAGCAAAGGATCGCTGGGTGCGGCGGCCAGCAAGGAGGAATTGATGACCCAGGCCCAAGGTTCGATCCCCGCTCGTCGTAAATCGGCTTGAAGCGATTCCGCTTCCAGTACGGGAGTCGTCTCCGGCAAGGTCACCACCAGCATTTTCGTAAGCTTCGGGTCTTGCAGTCGCATCATCGGGGTGACGACATGCGCGCCGGGCTGCAAGTGCCGAACGACATCACGGTGATAGGACCCCGTGGCGTCGAGCAAGAGCAGAGTGTGGCCGGTTGGCGCCGTATCGACCACCACGAACTTCTGCTTCGACTCCTGCATCACTCGTGAGAATGCCTGAAATACGGCGATCTCTTCGGTGCAAGGCGATCGCAAATCCTCTTCCAGAAGCGTGCGGCCCGCTTCGTCAAGATTTTGTCCTTTCGTCTCCATGATGTGGCGACGGTAACGGTCGCGTTCAACCTGCGGGTCGATGCGACTCACCGTCAGATTGGGAAACGTCGATTCCACGGTCATCGAAAGATGGGCCGCGGGATCGGTCGTCGTCAAATGCACCGCATGACCACGATGCGCCAAGGCGACGGCCATCGCAGCGGCAACGGTCGTCTTGCCGACGCCGCCTTTGCCCAGGACCATGACCAGTCCATGCTGATCTTTCTCGATCTCGTCGATCAACTGCGAGAGCGGCGGCACGGAAAGAGCGGAAGGCGTCGCCGAAGGCCGGGAGTCGGCTAATGTCTCGATCTTCTCCGAAAGTAACGTCCGTAAGGCCACCACCCCGACCATATTTCTGGGTTGCAGCGGCACTTGTTCCCGAGGCAAAGACAACAGTGAAGAAGGTAGCGCGGACACTGCGGCTTCTTCCCGCCTCCGCAGTGCTAACGCCAACGGGTCGTCGCTACCGTTGTCGGGCATGACTCCGTTAATAAAGAGTTGCTGGTTGACGATGCCCAACGTCGCCAGTTCATGACTGGTGCGATCCGCCTCGGCTAGAGACGCCTTCTGCGGACGTGAAACAAGCACGATGGTCGTGACGTTACCATCCGCCAACTGGGCTACGGCATGAGCATATTGCTGACGCTGCTTTTCCAAGCCTGAGAGCGGCCCCAGGCAAGAAGCGCCCGATTCGTTCGACTCCAAAAAGTTGCTCCACGCCGTCGGCAGTTGAAGCAACCGTAGCGTGTGGCCGGTAGGCGCCGTATCAAAGATGACGTGATCGTATTTCCGGGTCGCCACGTCGTCGGCCAACAATCCCGTGAACTCGTCGAAGGCGGCGATCTCCGTCGTGCAAGCTCCGGAAAGTTGCTCTTCCATTCCTTTAACGGTTTCCGCAGGCAAAACATCCCGCACCGGGCCGACGATGCGATCTCGGTACGCTTGTGCCGCCGCCTCGGGATTGATGTTCAAGGCTTCGAGGCCGGTAACGCCGGGAATCGGCGTGGGTTCATGTTCCCCAATCGTGACGCCAAAGACTTGCCCCAGATTGGAGGCCGGATCGGTGCTGACCAATAAGACTTGTTTCTTTTGGTCGGCGAGTGCAATCGCCGTAGCACAGGCCAGCGAGGTTTTGCCGACGCCGCCTTTGCCGGTAAAGAACAGAAGTCGTGTCGGCTGTTTCAGGAGACGCATCATCAACCTCCCAATGCTAGTTAACAGCACGACGACGAAGAGCCGTTCGTTCCTTGGGTGCCGCCGCAGCAACCGGTCGTAATTACAGGAAGTTCGGGAAGTGAACTGAAGTTGATTCCGGTCCAACCCGCTAACTGGCTTCGATCCGGAAAAACGCCACGACTAACGACGGCATTATTTACCAGTACGAGGGGCAGGCAGTCGTTGCCGTGCCGTTTCAATTCCTCACGCACGGCTTCGCTCGCTGCGAAAAGAGCCGGTTGCTGGGCCGGGTTGATTCGCTGAACTTGAACTCCTTGTCGCTCCAACCATTGAAGATCGGCGGCGAACATCACGAGTGCAGGATCAACGTCGGGACCGCAAACGCCGCTTGAGCAGCAGAGCGGCTTGTCGAACACTTGTACGCTGGTCATGGCTCTCTTTTCCTCTTACAGCTTCTCGATCAGTTCTTTCACTTTCGACTCGATCAGATTTCGCACTTCCCGGAACTGTTCCGGCGTCATGTCTCGGGGATCGGGAATCTTCCAATCCGCCCGCTGTTTGGCAATCACCAGCGGGCATTCATCGCCGCACCCCATGGTCACGGCCGCATCGAACTCTTGGCCGTTGAAGTCGGCGAGTCCTTTGGAATGGTGCGTCGTCAGGTCGTAGCCCAGTTCCCGCATTGCTTCGACGGCCTTGGGATTGATCCGACCGGAAGGCCGTGAGCCCGAGCTAAACGCCTCGACCTTTCCCGCACCATGCATGCGAGCAAAGGCCTCGGCCATTTGGCTTCGATTGGAGTTTTCGACGCAAACGAAAATGACTCGCTTCATTCTGACTGTCGGCCTTATTTGCAAGGGACGGAAAAACGGCTTCGACTGCGCGCCGACACTTCCTCCATCAAACAAAGTCCCTGGTCCAAAAGGGATCGCACGCAGAGGTCCACCAAGCGGTAGTGAATGCTGTTGCCTTCTCGACGTGAAGCCAAGATGCCTAAATCGGAGAGCCGCTGAAGTTGGTTGGAGACGGCCTGCGGTTTCATTCCGAGCGACGCGGCAAGATCCGTCACGCAAAGCTCCTCGGCCCGCACGAGCGAGTGCAAGAGCCGCAGCCGGGTGTCGTTCGCCAACACTTTGAATACCGCCGCTAACCCGCCCGCTTGGATCGGCGAGAGAAGCGGACGCTCTTTCAGCGCCGGTCGGGCACAACAACCGGATTCGGCCCGTTTTTGTACTTTGGCTTTCACGAACTTTCCCCATAAGACACAATTACACTACAGTGTGTAATAGTGACGGTCAACCCAAGCAAACACGATTTCGTTTTTCCTGCGTCTTTACTCAGCGACGTGCGGCTCTCTCAGAGAAAGCCGATCGAATAGTCTGTCGAGATAGCAAAACTAGAAGGACGATTGAGGATTGCTTCAGTTTCTCCGAGGAAAGAACCTGCCGGTCTTGGCCATGTAGTCACGATACTGCTGTCCGAATCGCTCGATGAGCATTTGCTCTTCTTGGGGCGTGCGCACGGCGAGCAAAATAAGCACCAACAAACTCGACACGCCGATCAACCAGTTTGCGGTCAGGATCGTGACCGAGGCCATGAGCGCCGCCGCCGTAACATAAAACGGATGGCGAACCCAGCGATAAGGTCCGTGCGTCACCAAAGTCGCCTCGGCGCGGGTGACGACCGTATCCGTGAGATTCTTGCCGAGGCTGGAAAGAGTCCAATACATCACTAGCGAGCAACAAAGTCCGGCGGCGACTCCGCTCCATCGCATCCAAGGGGGCAGCGGAACGGTGGCCCACTGTACGAGTGTCGGAGAAATCAAATAGACCAACGTGCTGATCCACAAACAGAGCCCGGCCAGCCGTAGGACGGCTGCGAAAACATAACCTTCCGACTCGTGAGAAATCTTTTCACCGGAGGATGCGGCTTGGAAGCGGTGGTAAACCGTTACTGCGGTCGTGAGAGCAATGACGACGACCAAGGCGATGCGAAACAGATTTTCCGACGGCATGGGCTACTCGTAGAAGACGGCCAACCAGATCGTGGGTCCGTCGGGCGTCGTCCACTCGACCCGGTGTCGCCGATGGGCCGGGATGTTGACCGACGAGCCGGGGATCATTTCGATCACTTCATCTTCGAACCGCAGGCGGGCCGCACCCTTCAACAGTACGACGAACTCATTCTGTTCTTGGTCGTACCAAAAGCCGTCAGGCGAGGCGTGTCCGTGGGAGACGATCCGTTCGATGCGTAAGTTAGGTCCGCTGAGAATCTTCTGAACGAGTTCTTCAGGCAGCGGGGTCGGTACTTCGTCAAACAGGTTCAGCATGGCCTGATTCTATCGTCGCCGAAAGCATGCAGGTAGGATCAGCGTGCAGACGATGATACTCAACGTCGCACAAGCCTAGAACACTTGCGTCGCCTGTTGCGTCAGCACAGCGATGGTATCAAGATGATCGGCTATCATGACTTCACGGAGCTTCCAGCCCAACGTCCGCTGCCGAAGCGAACTTGAGGGTGTAGTCACGGAACAAATGCGGTACATCTCGGGAGAATTGGAATGCGCGCCGGCTTCGTCGTTTACTTCGCAGCATTCGTTTTGGCGCATCCCTGCGGCGCTGATGCCGCCGAACCCATCCGCCCTCTGATCGTCGCTCACCGGGGACTTCTTCTCCATGCGCCGGAGAACACGCCGGCGAACTTTCGAGCTTGCCTCGAACTGCGACTCGGCTTCGAGTTTGATGTTCAGCGAACCCAAGACGGGCAGTTGGTCTGCCTTCACGACGACACGGTGGATCGAACGACCGACGGCACCGGCAAAATCACCGAACTAACCCTGGCTGAAATCCGCCGACTCGACGCCGGAAGTTGGTTCGATCCGAAGTTCGCCGGAGAACCAGTGCCGACCATCGAAGAGGTCATGCAGCTGATTGGCGAATATCGCCGGCACGATGTCCTGATCGCCGTGGATCTGAAGGCCGAAGGAGTGGAACAAGAGGTTGTCCGACTCGCCGAGAGATATGATGTCTGGCAACGACTGTTGTTTATAGGAAGAACGATCTCGGAACCGGCGGTTCGAGAGCGAATCAAAGCGGCATCGCCGAAAGCCCAAACGGCAACTGTCGCCAACAATGCCGATGAATTCTCCCGATCACTTGCTTCGCCCCACTCCGATTGCGTCTACTTCCGCTATCTGCCTTCGAAAGAGCAGATGACGGCCGTGAAGGACGCAGGCAAACGGTCTTTCATCGCAGGTGCCGTAATCGGCGGCAACGTTCCCGAGCATTGGAATCAGGCGGCCGAAGTCGGAATCGACGGAATCTTGACGGACTACCCGTTGGAGTTGCGAGCGATGCTTAAGAGTAGACGGAAGCACTAGCTGCCGTCCGTCGTGAGCGGGCCTTTCGCTTTCCTGTGCTCGCCGCTGCCGGCCGAGCGAGCGGTTTACTTTTTCGATAACAGGATCGTCACCAGTACCGTGGAATCCTCGCCGGCTTTCAAAGCATGAGGTTCGCCCGCCGTCAGGTACAACATCTGACCGGGAGCCAGATCTTGCGTCTTGTCATGTGCCGTGAAGGCCACTCGACCTTCCAAACACTGCACGGTGATCTCGCCGGGCGCTTTGTGCGAGGGAATCTCCTTGCCTGCCGGAAGGACGAGGCGGATGACTTCCAGATCGGCCGTTTTCAAGAGCGTCGTTGTTTTGGAAGACGCAAGCGACGCCCCCAGCGGCAGCGATATGATCTCGCCGGATTCGGCGTGTTGAATTGCCATCAGCCTGACCTCCTAAGCGAATGCCCGGTCTTCAAACCGCCGACGAACAGCACGAGCGCCACGGCTCCGAGAAAGAAAATCGTGTCGCCCGGGACTCGCCTCCAACGCAGGTTCTGCATGATCGGCGTTTGCATGAATTCGCCGCCGCGTGCGTACCAGTACCGATCCATCCCAGCACGACAAAAGACGCGATCTGCACGACGGCAAACGAGAGCCAAAGTCGAATCATGATCCGCATCTGTTCGTCGTGTTGAGAAAAGTCGGAGATCGCCCTCGCCCAAGCAAGGGCGATCTCTGACCAAACTGATTTCACTGACACCGAAACCGGCGTCGTGAGCCTCGTTATTCGATTGGCAGCGTGTAGCTGATCGCTCCCACCGCCGCTCCCTTTTTTGCGTCCGCATAGTGCGGGTGGCACATCACGCACTTCTGCATGACCACCGGCACGGGCGTCATGGCACGCAGAAACGGCTTTCCGTCCTTTTCAACGATCTGTTCGTAGTATTCTTTGCCCGCCTTCAACTGGCTCACGCCTTGCTTTTCGAACTCGTCCTTAGCGACGTTCTTGGCGTCGTATGGATTGCCGGTCACGTCCAGCAAGCGAACATCGTGCCAGCCCTTCTTGCCGATCTCGCCGAATAGGGCGATGGCGGCGCTACCGGCCGGGAAGTCATCGTCGTCGTTTACGTACTTGTCGGTAATCAACACGACGGCCGTTTTGTACACGTCGTCCAGCATTCGCACCGTCTTGCGAGTCCGTTCTTGTGCCTCCGCTGACGGCGACGGTTTCGCCGACGGTTCGGCCGACCACAGAATGCCGGTCGCCGTTAAGCCAAAAACCAAGCCAAACAAGAGGAAAGAAGCGGTCCGATTCATGTCGATTCCCTTTCCAAGAACGAGGGCGGCGATAAATTGGATACAAGCATCCAATATTTAGAAAGAATAACGGGCCGATAATGTGGATGTCAATATCCAGAATTCGCCGTGGGAGACGTGGGTTCTTGCAAACGTCGAACGACCCATGCGGGCGGTTGTCCCTCGGCCAACCCAATTCAGCTCGCCCCAAACGCCCGAACAGATTGCGGACTAGGTAGATCACCTGCCGAATTAACGTTCCCTGATGTCGTCAATGGCTTGGAGTCAGTAACTCAGGTTCGCGAGATCTGATTCCGCACTCGCGCCGGTCGAACGAGAGGCCGGCGTTTTTTTCTGGCGACGACCGTCGCCCCGGCGCTTACGATGGTGCGACCAACAGCGCCTCTTTCGTGCTTGACCTTTCGATCTCAAGGCGATGTTCCGTTTCTCGTGACGACGGCGGTACTATGGCCGACGAACACCCGATGACGCCGCGCAACGAGCAGAGCGAGTCGACGTCGTTGTCGCTTATCGAACGTGTTCGCTTGCGCGACGCCCAGGCCTGGCGGCGCTTCAGCGAGCTTTACGGGCCGGTCGTCTATCGCTGGGCGCAGCGGCACGGGTTGCAACCTCACGACGCGGCCGACGTCGTGCAGGAAGTGTTCGCCTCCGTCGCGCAAAACCTCGGCGGGTTCCGCAGGCGCACCGCCGCCGACACCTTTCGCGGCTGGCTATGGACCGTGACCCGCAACAAAGTGCTCGACGTTTATCGTCGCCGCCAATCCGAACCGGCCGGCGCCGGCGGATCGACGGCCCATCGCCGGCTGGAGCAGCTACCGGAACTGCCGGAATTCGACGACGAGCCGGCCGATACGTTTGCCGCCGATCTGTCGCACCGAGCACTCTTGCTTATTCAAACGGAGTTCGAAACCACGACCTGGCAAGCCTTCTGGACCGTAGCCGTCGATGGTAAGTCGCCTGCCGACGCCGCCGAGGAACTCGGGCTCACCGTCGCCGCCGTTTATAAGGCCAAGTCGCGGGTCTTGCTGCGCTTGCGGCAAGAACTCGACGGCCTGCTGGATTAGCTCGATGCTTTTTGCGCGGCGGGAAGTTGGGACATAGCGCAGCGGTGCTACAGTCACCGGGCCTTCGCCTTTGGCTCAGACCCAGCCACTCGACGCCATAGGCATTTGAATACTATTGAGGGGAACACCCCTTGAATTGGTGTCAAACGCCGGCGTTGGGTATTTTGGAGATTCCTTGGCAGTAGATAATTAAAGCGAATAGCGATGTCTCAGCACCCCACGAAAGAAGAGCTATCTGGCTTTCTTCTGGGGAAGTTGGCCGCGCCGGCTAGTGATGTCGTGGCGGAGCATATCGACGAGTGCCCGCCGTGCCAGAACACGCTCAGCGAGTTGAGTTCGCAGTTCGACACGTTGGTCAAGGGGCTGCAAAAGCCCGCGCCGTCGGAAGTCGATTCGATCGGACGGGAAGCGGTCAAGGAAGTCGCCGCGAAGGCTCCACAAGCCACACCTGCCGCAACGCCTCCGGTTCCGAAGCCGCAGAGCCCACTCAAGCAGGCTGAACAGCCGCAGCCGTCGCAAATGGGAACTTCCGGCGGCACCGTCATTTCGCGCGATGCGTTCCGCACCTCGCTCATCAGCTCCGGCATCTTCGATGCCGACGACTTCGCGGAAGTCGAGCGTAAGCATCCTCCGGTGGCGCAGGCGACCGACGGCCGAGAGCTGGCCCGCGCGCTCGTGCAATGCGGCGCCCTTTCGAAGTATCAGGCTACGGCCGTCTATCAAGGCAAGCTCAAAGGCCTGGTCTACGGTGAATACGCCGTCGTCGATTTGCTGGGCGAAGGAGGGATGGGGCAAGTCTTCAAGGCCCGACATCGCAGCATGGATCGGATCGTCGCCTTGAAGGTGCTTGCGAAGGCCGCCGTCGGTTCGCCGGACGCGGTGAAGCGCTTTCAGCGCGAAGTGAAAGCCGCCGCGAAGCTGATCCACCCGAACATCGTGACGGCGTTCGACGCGAGTAAGCACGACGGAACCCACTACCTGGTGATGGAGTTTGTGCCCGGCAGCGATCTTTCGGCGGTCGTGAAGAAGCACGGCCCGCTACCGATCGCGCAGGCCGTAAACTATACGATTCAAGCGGCGCGAGGGCTGGCGTTTGCGCACTCCAAGGGAGTCGTGCATCGCGACATTAAGCCGGCGAATTTGCTCGTCGACGGCGAGGGGGTCGTCAAGATTCTCGACATGGGCTTGGCCCGCCTAGAACTTGATGCGGCCGACGCCGGCGCGGGACACGGCCTGACGCAAACCGGCCAGATCATGGGCACGGTCGACTACATGGCACCGGAGCAGGCCTTCGATACGAGCAAGGCCGACGCCAAGGCCGACGTCTACAGCCTCGGCTGCACGCTCTACCGGCTGCTCACCGGCGGCAACGTTTTCGGCGGCGACACGTTGATGCAAAAGCTGCTCGCGCATCGCGAACAGCCGGCGCCGTCGCTCCGGGCCGTACGTCCGGAGGTTTCCGCCGAACTCGATGCAATCTTCTTGCGCATGATGGCCAAGCAGCCGCAAGATCGGCCGACGATGACGGAGTTGATCGCCGAGCTCGAAGCTCTCGACCGGGGCGAACCGACGACGGCCTTCGTGCCGACCTCGATTGCGAAGGACTCGCAATCGGGCTCCCTATTCGCCGTAAAGCCGATCACGACCGTCGGCAAGCGAGAACCGCAAAACACGATCAGCCTGATGAAGCCGGCCATGAATACGGTCGGCCGCGGAAAGAAGCCGCCGATCAACCGGCTCGTCGTCGGCGCGGCGGCCGCCGGCGCGGCGGCGCTCTGCCTGTGGGGCATCATCGTTCAATTCAAAGGCCCGGACGGAAACGTGATTGCCCAAGCGAGCGCTCCGAATGCGGCGAGCGCCACGGTCGTCGTCACGCCCGCCGCCGCTCCTTCTACGACGAGCGGCCAGCCGACGCCGTCGCCAAACTCCACATCGCCGGCTCATCTCCCTCTTCCGCCTATCGACTACGCCTTGGAGCGAAAGGTCGCGCAGTGGCTGTACGATCACGGCATCATGCCGGTCTTGGACGTCGCCGGCAAGAAAGTCAGCCTCCAAGCCGGCACGCCGCTTCCGACCGAGCCGTTCGTCGTCGCTCAATTGCAGCCCGACTATCGTACCAGTGTCATTCCTCGCGATGAGTTAATGGCCGGGCTCGTCGATTTCCGTCGTCTGAGCCGGTTTCAGGGAAATAACCTGCCGCATCTCAACGGCGACTTGTGGGCCGAAGCATTCGCAGTTCTGCCGACCGTGACATCGGTCAACGCCGCGTACTCGGATTGGACCGACGCGGGCGTTGCCCATGTGGCGCGGTTGCCGAAGCTCCACTACGTCAATTTCGGCAACTGTCCGAATATCACGGGCCGTGGCTTGGCGGCCTTGTGGACCAGTTCGTCGCTGGAGACCGGCGAAGTTGACGAGAAGCAGTTTGCGGCCGGCAAATACACGCTCGCCGACATTCAGCAGTTGCAAGACGCACTGCCGAAGACGCGGATCCAGTTCGCCGGCGGCAAGCCGATCCCCGGACTCAGGCCTGCAGGCTCGCACACCGTCTCCGGCGGCTCCTCGTCGCCGGCTTCGACCGCTGCCGCGCGCTGGCCGTACGATCCGCCCGACGGGCGTGAGTACGTCTGGAGCGCGCCGGAGAACCTCGGACCCGGCGTCAACGGCAATAGTCGTGATATGAGCCCGCGGCTCACCGACGACGAACTGACGCTGATCTTCAATCGCGACTTCCAACTCTTCACGGCGCGACGGTCGCGTCGCGATGAACCGTTCGCCGCCGGCGAACGATTGACGGGCAAGTTCGAAGACCTTACTTGCGAGGAATCGTCGATCACCGGCGACGGATTAGAACTTTACTTATCCAACACCGGGGCGTCGCGACACGTGTGGCTGGCCAAGCGCGCGGCCATCGATCAACCGTTCGGCGACCCTGTTCGACTCGCGCCGCCGGTGAACGTCTCGGATGAAAATCTATCCCCCGTCGTTTCGTCCGACGGCCTGAGATTGGCGACTTACTCGGCGCGCGGCGAACTGCAAATCGCAACTCGTTTCTTTGAACGCGGCACCAGAAGCGAACCGTTCCGAGAAGCGGCGCCTTTTCGGCGCTGCGCCGGCTTGGAGAAAGGGCGGGTTGATCCCGTTTGGTTCAGCGCCGACGGCCGCGTGCTTCTGACGATGGTCCTGCACGGCGACTCGTGGCCCCACTATTGGCATGTACGCGCCTCGTCCGCCGAGCAGTTCTCGCCCGGAATGCCGTTTGGCGAGCCGTTTGTGGGAAATATCGCGCCGGGCCGCGCTTGGGTCTCGCCCGACGGCCAACGAATGTATTTTCACTCGCGCGAAGTTCCCGGCGGCCAGGGCAATCTCGACCTGTGGATGGTCCGCCGCGTCCCGAAGCCGGGTACGGCCGCCGCCGCGCCGCCGCCGGCCGTGGCTCCGTTCGACGCCGCAACGGCCCGCGCTCATCAAGAAGCCTGGGCCGGATACCTTGGTATGAAAGTCCAATCGCTCCACAACATCGACCAGACGATGGTGTTGATCCCGCCCGGCGAATTCTTGATGGGGAGTACCGATGAGCAAGTCGCCGCCGCGAATTCGCCGGCCGGCGCCGTCTCCCCGTTCGCAACGGCAGCTGCTCGAAACGCCGAACGACCCCGGCATAAGGTCGTCATCACGAAGCCGTTTCTGCTGGGCGCAACCGAAGTGACGAACCGACAGTTCAAACGCTTCGTCGACGCGTCGAAGTACGTGACCGAAGCGGAGAAATTCGGCTTCGGCAGCGGTGCGGGGGAAACGCCTTCGCCAAGCGCCGAAGAGGCGCATAAGCAACACAATTGGCGCACGCCCGGTTATGCGCCGCAAGAAGACGCGGCCGTCACTCAAGTCAGTTGGAACGATGCCGCGGCCTATTGCCGCTGGCTCTCGGAGCAAGATGGGGCGACCTATCGACTGCCGACCGAAGCCGAGTGGGAATACGCCTGTCGAGCCGGCACGACGACGCAATTTAGCTTCGGCGACAAGTTCGAAGAATTGCCGAAGTACGGTTGGTTCTTCCGCAAAGGCGGCCCGAACGTTCGCGGATCGCAGACCGCCGGCACGCTGCTGCCGAACGCCTTCGGATTGTTCGACATGCACGGCAGCGTCCTGGAGTGGTGTCGCGATTTTTACTCGGAAAACTATTACGGTTCGACGCCGGAAGTCGACCCCAGCGGCCCGACCGACGGCTTGGAGTCGGTTTGTCGAGGCGGAAGTTGGTACTTGCCCGAATATGCATCTCGTACGGCGACTCGCTGGCATTTTCCGGTTTCGTATCGCTGCGGCTATCTCGGTTTTCGCGTCGTTCGCGAAGTCGCCGTGCCCGCAACGGCGGCGCCCGCCGCGCCTGCGATTCCCGGCAAGCCTTTCATACACGATCCGACCTTCCCGAAGTGGATGAACGACGTGCAAGCCATGCCGGCCGACCAGCAGATTGAAGCGGTCCGCAAGAAGCTCGTGGAGCTCAACCCCGGCTTCGACGGCAAGCTCTGGGGGTATCATTCGGGAAAGCCGATCGGGATCAACCGCGGCGTGGTAGTCGAACTCGGCATGAGCGCCGAATTCATTACCGACATCTCGCCTGTGCAAGCCCTATCGGGACTAAAGGTACTGACTTGCAACAGCCCCCGTGTTCGCTCGGAGCGCTTTTCCGACTTGAGCCCTTTGGCGGGCATGCAACTTGGGCTCTTGTTTGTCGGCCGTACGGCCGTCCGCGACTTAACGCCGCTTAAAGGCATGCCAATTTCCGAACTATTCCTTGACGACACGCAAGTTTCCGACCTCTCTCCGCTGATTGGTCTGCCGCTCCTTAAAGTCACGCTCAACGACACGCCGGTTTCCGATCTCACGCCGCTCAACGGTTGCAAAAGTCTGAAAGACTTGCACGTCAAGCGAACGAAAGTCACGCCCGCCGCAATCGCCGCGCTGCGACAGACCCTGCCGCACTGCAGGATCGAGGCGGACGCTACGGCCGCGCCGACATCGCCGGCGGCTCCGACCGGCGCGAAGTAGCTCAAAAGTCGCGCCGCGCCTTATGGCTCGCTCCGCCGACTTTTCCAAAAGTGCTGTCCAACTCCCGCGTTAGGAGTGTAGGACCGGCGAGATGACCCCGCCGGTCGTAAGAGTCGAGAAACGAAACGCCGCCCGAGCCGCAAGTGTGTTCGGCGGTTGAAAACCTCCGTAAGTGGTTTCGTCTCGTCGCTCTTCACACTTTCGGGAGCTTGTCATGTTGCAGATTGGCGCGAGTCGGAGAGTGAGTTTCTGGGCGGCGATATCGATCGTGGCGGCGACATGCCTGCCCGCCGCCGCCCAACAGAGCGAAATTCCGGTGGAGTACGACGAAAGAATCTACATCCACTTTGCCCGAGGGAACCGTTGGTTCGTTCAGCCCCAAAGTTCGCAAAACTGGCCCGGCGGAAGGCACGGCGGAGATGCCGGCGATCGAACGGAAGCGATTGCCTTCGTCGTCAAAGGTAAAGCGGGAGGACCGCTCCAGCACTTCGACATCGTGGCCCTGGAAGCCTCGGTGACGACCCACGAGGGCTACGTCAGGCCCCATATGTTCAGCAACATGTACGTCTATTTTAACGTCCCCATGTCGCAGGGAGGCGAAGGGAACCGCCAGTGGTGGAGGCTCCTTCGCGAAAAGGGAGACGGCGTAGTCAACCAAGGGGACGTCGTCTATCTGCAGAACCGAGCCGACGGGAATCGCTACCTTTCGAACATCGAAGACAACGGCTGGCTGACGTGCGGCGAAACGCGCTGTCCTTTGAAGTTCGTATTCGTCGAGACGAAACGTCCGAAAGTCGTGATCTCGACTGTTGCCAGGGCGACGGATCCGGATTTCGTCAACGACGTCGTTTTCGTGGAAAACCCCGGCAGCACTTCCACGCAGTCGGTCTCTCAAACGTGGAGCCTGTCGGAAACACAGTCCGCGCAGATCGGGAAGGAATCGACGAAGCAGTGGGAGACCGGGCTTTCCATTTCGACGGAATACCAGGCTCTCTTTTTCAAGGGCGACGTCGAGTTGTCCGCTTCCTATGGAGAAGCCGTTACGGAACAGCGCAGCGAAGTCATGGAATCCAACGTCCAGAAATCGATCACCGGCACTTACAACGCGCCGCCTCGAGGTTGGGCGTTCCATACGCTCAAGATCAAAATTCCCTACAAAGTGTACGACGCCACGACGGGCGGAACGAAGCTGCAGATGCGGAAGTTCAGCGGGCTGCTGGAATTGTCGCGCGGCCGCGTCATCGAGATTCCGAACAAAGATGAAAATGGAAACGTCGTGCCCGTGCCGCTGAGCGACCTGCAAGAAGTTCTCCAACTTTATTCCGCCAAAGATCCCGATGAAGTACAAGAAATCCTAAAACCGGGCGGCTTGTTGCAGCAATGGCAGGCCAAGGGTTATGTGACCGGCGGCGCGGCGCCTGCGCCGACTCCGTCACCTATGCCCGCTCCTTCACCGGCGCCGAATCCTTCGCCTAGCCCGATGGGGCCGATCAACGTCGTGACCGTGCCCGGATTCTATCAGCGCAATCCCGTGGAAGACCCGTGGCACCGAGGCCGCATCACCGTCGGCGCGAACAACAACTTCGTTTGGACCAACAGCACGGGCGTCAGTTGGACGCTCACGCCCGATTTCGCAAATAAGATGCTGCGAACGGGCGCCGACAATCCGTACGTCAACGACGGCATTCGTGACTTCACGCTTGAGTCCAACGGTACGCTCGTGACCGGCTTTCGTTTCAACGGCGAGTTGTACACGCGCGGCCGCGACGCCGGACCGGCCCCAAATCCTAGCCCGGTGCCTACGCCCGATACAAGACTGTCGAGCGAAGCGCTCGTAGGAAGCTACGAGCGAACCCCGGTCGAAGATCCTTGGCACCAAGGAAGAATATCCTCCGGCCCGAACGGCACGCTGATCTGGACCAACAGCGCCGGCGTACGCTGGACGCTCACGCCTGATCTGGCCAACAAGATGCTGCGAACCGGCGCCGACAATCCGTACGTGAACGACGGAATTCGAGATTTCACGATCGAGATCACTCGCGGACAGGTAACCGGTTTCCGCTTCAACGGCGAACTGTACCGCCGGCTGCCGTAGCCAAGACGCTCACCGATTCGCGCCGGTGAACCGCGTCTGCCCGCACCGATCGACAAGTCGGTGCGGGCGGCGCGGTTTTTTCTTTGCCGCTCTTTGAGCCGTAGCCGAGTTCACGCCCGGCTCGGATGAGGCGACATGGACAAATCGCCGCCGTCGTAAGACGTTCGACTACCGCGCGCCGGGTTCCGGCTCGCGGCGCATCCGGATTCCGGCATCGATCACCTCGCCCGCCTTCCGCAAAGTCTGTCGACGCCAAGCGGCCGAGGTCCGTGTGCGAATCGGGATGCACGAGGCTCGTCGCTTCGCCGAGCCAAACCGGGAAGTTTTCCGCGACGATCTCGCGGGTTCGCCGGGGCTGCGATCCGCCGTAGAACAACCCTTTTGATAATTCATACTGCCCCTCGGCGACGAACCGCCGAAGCCCGAAAATCCATCCCGGGCAATGGCGGGGAGCAGCTTCGACGGCAGCGGATAGAAACGCGCGGGCCGGCGACCGTCGGCGACTTGTTTCGGGCCACGGTTCGCGCCGAGCCGCAAGTTTTCGTCGGGCTGGGCCGCGAAGCTGGGGTTTCGCCGCGCTTGATCGTTGCGGATTTTTCGGCTGCGATACTGCCTGTCGGCCGGCGGCCGCGTATGATAAACCCACTACTTTTGCGGGGGTCGTAGCGAAGAGTTTCCCCATCCGTTTTCGCCGCGGCGACTTGGCCCGGCCGGCTCGCCCGCAAGGTTTTCGGCATTGCAAGTCGTCTCGCGTCCGTTCGCGAATCTTTTTCGGAGCTCGCTATGTCGCGCCGCGTCGCCGTCGGTCGTTCGCAGGTCTTCGCGTTGTCGACTTTCGTCATGTTTTCGGTCGCCGCGACGACCGTGTGCGCCGTCGCCCCCGAGTCTTCGCCGACGGTCGAAATCGTCAACTCGCTCGGCATGAAGTTTCGAACGATTCCGGCGGGCGAATTCATAATGGGAGCGACGCCCGAGGAAATCGCCGAGCGCACTGCGCAATTGGTAAAGCGGGGCGACGGCGAGAACGGCGACGCGATTCGTCGCGAAGAGATTGAGGTCGTCGAAAGCGAAGGCCCGCAACATCGCGTGACGATCACCAAGGAGTTTCGGCTCGGCGTTTACGAAGTGACGCAGCAGGAGTTTCAATCGGTCATGGGCTTCAACCCCAGCGCTCATTCCTCGACCGGCACGCGCAAGGACTGGTTGAAGGGCCTCGAAACCGGGCGGCATCCGGTCGATCTGGTTTCCTGGAACGACGCCGTCGAATTCTGCCGGCAGCTTTCGAGCTTGGAAGAAGAGGTCGCCGCAGGCCGATCGTATCGCCTGCCCACCGAGGCCGAATGGGAATACGCCTGCCGCGCCGGGACGACGACGAAGTTTTTCTGGGGAGACGGCAAAGGCAAGCAGGGGGCGGCCTGGACGAATTATTCCAAGCCGGGTACGGCTCCGCGCGCGGCGAGCGTGCCCGTGGGAACGCTCGAGCCGAATCCTTGGGGGCTGTACGACATGTCCGGCAACGTCCGTGAATGGTGCGCCGATTGGTACGATGCGGCAACTTATGCCCGGGGCGCGACAAGTGATCCGAGCGGTCCGGCGAAGGGCGTCGAGCGCGTCGTTCGCGGCGGGATGAACTACTTTTTTGCGCCGGCCTACCGCTCGGCCGCACGGCGCAAGATGGCGCCGGACACGTCCAATTTGCACGTCGGCATGCGCGTCGTCTGCGTGCAGGGGGCGGTTCCCCAAGCCGTGCCCAAGGCGGCGCTGCTCGCTAAGTTGGAAGCGCAATTGAAGCAGAAGGGGCTCGTTCGCCGAGGAACGGTGTTCGTCGCGGCGGAAGAGTCGCAGTTTGCCCGCTTCACGACGACGCTGGAGCGGATGCGCGTGGCCTGCTTCGCCGCGCGGCGCGAGGTCGAGGATGCGAAGAAGCAATTGGATCGCGTCTCCGCGGCGCAGGCCGGAGCGTTGCAGGCGCGGGTCGAGGCCCGCAGTATGATGCGCTACTCGGAAACCTGGCGCGAGCATCGCAACGGGGTCGTTTCGCGGAACCTGGCGGCCGACGCGCTGACGCTGGTAAGCATGTCGCGCGAGGACGTCGAGCGGTGGTTGGCCGACGCGAATGCGGATTACGCCGCCGCCGTGGCCCGCTACGCGGCGCAGTGCAAGGCGCTGCGCGAAATGCACGATCGGTTGCAGGCCAAGCAAGCCGCGACGGCCGCCGACGCGGCCGTGAAGCAGGCCCTGGCCGCGGCATCGACCGGCGGTAAGTCGGCCTACCGCGTCGGGGTAAGTCCCGAGATCGGCGCGTCGCTCAAGAAACTCGCGCACGAGGAATCGGTGTTGCGGCAACTCCAGGGCGGTTAGCGCGGGCGGTCGAGGCGTCGCCCGAAGCGACCGACGGATCGCGGCCGAATCTATCGGCCGGCGGGCGCTTGTAGCGACTGAAAGAACTCGGGCGTAAAGCCGGGGTCGAGCCGACCGTAGAACTCGATGACATGGTCGGCTTTGGCTTTGACGGCGGGGTAACGTTCGACCGCCGCCCAAAGTTGCGCATCGCCGAGGAGCAAGCGCCCGGCGAACGAGTTGAAGTCTTCCTCGATGCTCGCCTGCCCGTACTTGTTGAGGAAGCCTTGTTCGTGCAGGGCCGGTTGCAGCGCGGTGGAAGCCTGTTTCTCTCGCACGGCTTGTACTCCGGAACCGAGGTAGCGAAAGTCGGGCGGATTGATCTTTAGCCACGCCTCCTCCGCGAAGCTCCGGCGATGGTTGCGAAGCAGGATGCTGGAGAACTCGGCGTGAAAGATGCGTTCGATTTTCGCCGACGAGTAGTCGCCGGGCGCGACGACGTACACGACGTCTCGAGAATTGGTGCCTCCCGTCACGACGCCGCTGTATTCGAGCCGCCCGACGAGGTAGACCGATTGGAGGTTCGCCGCGAGTACCGCGGGCGGATACTTCTCCAGCGCGGCGACGATGATGCGGCGGGCTCGCTCACGATCGGCGTCACGGAGAACTTCGGCCTTAGCGTCGATTTTCTTCGTAAGCCAACTCGCCGGAAAGATTTCGGAGCCCGCGCGGTCGACGACGATCGGCGGCGCTTCGCTCGCGCCGATGTTCGACGACGCTTGGCCGAAGCCGGAGATTGCGATCGCGACGAAGGCCAGGAGGGTTCGCGACGAAGGCATGGTCGGCATTCTACTTTGCGCCTGCCGGTTTGAGGCCTGGGATCGGCTTCACGCCGCCGAACACGATGCGAGTCTTAGGCAGCGCGTCTTGCAGCTTCTGAATGTCGGCGAGCACGTATCGGCCGTCGGCCACGGCCTGTTCGCAGAGTTCGATCGTGGTGAGCGTTTTGCACTTCTCAAATGCCGCGAGGCCGACGCGCGTAATCTTTGCGCTACTGCTGATGTTGGCGTATTCCAGCTTGGGGAGGCGTGCCAAGTGGGCCGCGCCGACGTCGGTCAACTCGTCGCAACGCGAGGCGTTGACGGCCATGATGCTCGGCATGGAGGCGAAAGCCTCGGCCCACAGGTCGCAATCTTTCGTCGGCAAGTTGGTGTTGTTCACGTTCGTGAGCCGGCGGAAGTCGCTCATGAGCGTTGCGAGCTCGGCGGGCGGCACCGGATACCAAGCGCCCCCATCGATGCCCGTGACGACCAGCGGCTCGGCCGGCAACGGCGAACCCGGCTTAGCTTTCAGCTTCTTGCCCGCAACGGAAAGCTTCAGGGGAAAGTTTAGAGCAAGCAACCGCTCGGCGACTCGGCGATCGATTGTTTCGGCGGCTCTGGCCTTCGGCACGCGGCGGATCAGGCTCACCGAGTTCTCGTCGTCGTCGGAGTCGCGTTTGACGTCGAAATAAAGCGTCGCGCCGTCGGGCGAAAGCCAGCACTTCTTTGTCTTCAGGCTCGGCGGCAACGTGACCGGACGCAGATCGTAAACTCCCCGGGCATCAGGCTCGGCTAGGAACAGTTCGCCGGCACGGCTGAATAAAATCGTTTTGCTATCGCCAAGAATCTGCGTCGCTTGCTCGTCTTTAGCGCTGTTGACGCTGTTTCCCAGACTGACCGGAGTCTCCCACTCGGCTTGAAGATCGGCACGACGAGCGATCCACAGGTCTAACATGCCAAGGCCACCAGGACGACTAGAACTGAACACGAGCGTCAAGCCGTCGGGCGAGATCACGGGACGATCTTCGGCCTCCAAGGTATTCAAGGTCGCTAGCGGCGTCGCCGGTCCCCAATTCGCATCCCGACTTGTGCGCGATCGCACGGCGAGCTGACGATTCGTCTTGCCATCCGATCGTTTGGGGCCCTCGGTTTTTGAATACAGAATCAGCCCGGCCGGATCGAGCGAGGGATAATCTTCGTTGCTGTCGGAGAGTTGTTTCACCACGCTCCAAGGTTCCGTGACGGCTTGTCGGCGATACTCATACAGCCCGGTTCGTTTATCGCCTTCGCCAAAACCCTGCAACACGATCAAGCAGAGCTGATCGTCGCTCAGCGCCGGCGACGAGTTCCAATTGGCCCCGTTGACCGCAGGCCCGAGCGACTCCGGCGCGCTCCACTCATAATCGTCCGACAAGAGCCGGTCGATCTGCGAAAGGGCATCGGCCGGCGGAGTAATTGCGGGCGGCACTCCGACCGGCGTCAGCCGCGGCATCAACCATACGGCGTGGCAGTTGCCGTTCTTGGCTCCGCGCGACACCTCCAAGCGTAGCTCTTTGACCCCCTGAATATTCACGGACACTTCGGCCGATTCACCGCGCTTCGTCAGGGCCGGCGATTTCCACAACTCCCGCCCGTCCCCCAGCACACGAAACTCAATCGGCGACTGCGGATCGATTTCCCCGTCCGGAATGCCGGCCTCGGCGGCGAACGTCGCAAAGCGCCCGTCGAGTTGATAGCGGGCGAATGCGATGGCAGGGCTAAACTGCGTAGGATGCATCCACAACGTGTGCGTCGTCGGCTTACCGCGAAAGAGAATCTTCTTTTCGACGCCCGCTTGTTCGCGGAACTTGCCGTGTTTTCCCAACCCTTGGTTGGCGAAAACCCGAAACTCGACTTCCGGCAGATCGTCGAGATAAACGACGCCCGCGGCGGGTGATTGCGATACGCTCTCCGTCGATGCTCGCGCGGACGTTGCCGGATCGGGCCCGATGATCGGCAGCACGACGCGACCCAAACCGGAGTAGGAGGTCAATCCGCCGTCGGCTTCGGTAGCCGGCGAACTGTTGCGCACGAAACTGTTGATCGCCCGGCGAGCCGCTCCGCCGCCGTCGCTATTGGCTCCGCCGCGCTTGATGCGATGCGGGCCCACATCTTCACGAGGATCGTCCCGACGACTGAGAATCGCCGATGAATAGGGCATTTCATATGCAGAGATGGTTCCGTCCCAACACCATTCGTTCGATCCGGCGTACAGGGCGGACAGACCAAATGGATTGGGAGCTAGGCATCTCCTTCTAAATTCTCGATCCCCGTCGCTCGTGAGTTCAACGCCGCCGCCGTCGTTGCCGAAATACCAGAACGTGTTTGTTCCCGCGCGGCAGGCGTATTCCCATTGAGCTTCCGTCGGCAGGCGGTAGCCGTCGGCATCGTCGATCAGCGTGATCTGCTCCCCTTCCATCCGATAGGCGGGGCGCTTCTTTTCGCGTTCGCTGAGTTTGTTGCAAAACGTGATCGCATCGGCAAACGTCACGTAGTTCGCTAAAGACTTGCCGGGATCGGTCTCCATTTCGGGGCGGAGTTGCCCGACCACATCTCGATAGCGGCCCACGGTGACCTCTTCCACTTCCATGTAGAACGGCCGCGTAATCCGGACCGGATGCGCCGGCCGGGAACTGCGTAATCGCTTCTGGATCGGGTCGTTTTTCTCGCTAGTCAGCCGCTTGAGTTCTTCGTCGGTGAATTCGGGGCCAAGCCCCATCTGAAACTCGCCCGGCGGAATGAGCCGAAACTTCATCCCGACGTCGTTAGTAAACTCGACCGGTACGCCAAGATGCTTGGCCCAGGCCTCTTGATGGTTCACCGCCGTCCGGGCAGTCGGCCCGTACGCCTCCGGATTGCTGACGACGAGATTCGGGCGCGGGAGAGGCGACGGGCCGTTCTTCGGCACGCGGCGGGTGACGTAGATGTCTTGGCCGCCGAGCCCGCCGGGGAGGTTGGCGCTGAAGTAGGCCGTACGGCCGTCGGGGGCGAGCCATACGTTGGTCGTATCGCCGAACGGGTGAGCCAGAAGCGGCAGCGTACCCGAGATGCCGGCCGAGTTCGTGAACGTCATGTGCCATGTGTTCTTGCGATGGAACACGAGCGTGCGATTGTCGGCCAGGAGCAATCCTTTGTTTTCGTCGTCCGGCGAATTGACGGGCGGGCCGACGTTCTCCGCCGGGCCGAACGATTCCGCCTGACTCTTGCGGCGACTGATCCACAAATCCGAATTCGTGGCCGAGGGACGTTTGGAACTGAAAACCAGCGTTAACCCGTCGGGCGAGAGGGTCGGCATATTCTCGTCGCCCGGGCTGTTCGCCAGCGGACCAAGCTCCATCGCCGCGCCAAACGGCTCGCCGAGGGTCGCGCGGCGAAGGAGATACAAGTCGTCGTTTTTCTCAGGCCCTTGTTCCGCCTTGACCAGCGTCAGACCGTCGGCGGCGAGGTAGCTATGAAAGCCTTTGAGGTTGCTCACGACGCGCGGCGGGCCGAACGGTTCGTTCGGGGTTGAGCGAACCGCTTCGCACAATTCGAACTGCGTATCTCCGGGCCCGACTTTCCGACGATAGACGATGCGGAGTAGGTCGCCGGTGAGGCTCGCATTGTCTTCTCCACCGGGCCCATTGATCGTCGGCCCGAGGTTTTCCGGTGCGGTCCACTCATAATCGGGCGAGTCGAGCAGTTCGGCAATCGACAAAGTGTTAGACTTCGGCGCCGCGCTCGGGCCGGGCTCCGCCGTCGGATGGGTCGAACTTTTCGGCACCCGGTGACTGACCCAAATATCTTTGTCGCCGACGCCGCCGGGAAGGAGCGAAGTGCAAAAGTACAATCGTTGCCCGTCGCTCGAGGGATAAAAGCCCGTGTTGCCGTCGTTCCCTTCGGCCGGCCCCAACGGTACGCCCAGCAGTTTCCCAGCGGCGAACTCTGCATCGACGGCGGGGCGCGAGAAGTAGCGAACCTGCCGCCGCATTCTACCGTCTACGCCAACTTGGCTCATGATGATCAACAGCAAGCGATCGTCGGAAACGTAGCACGGCATGTCCCACTCGGGGCTGCTGACCGGCGACGGCATTCGCAGATTATTTTCAAACGGCTTTCCGAGCGCCGGCCGAGTCCACATGTAGACGTCGCCTCCGCCGACGGTGGCCAGAACCGTGAGGCCGTCGGGGGAAATCGCGACATGCCCCACCCCGAGCAAACCCGATTGCGGGAACTCGTGAGTTTCGCCGAACGGATCCGTCGTCGAGCGGCGCTCGCTCCACAGAATGTGGCGGCGCGGCGACGTTTGAGCCCAGGCGCACGTCAGGCCGTCGGCCGACATCGCCGCATCGGCACGGGAGACGTCGAACTGCACGCTGGAAGGCAACGGCTCGGCGGGCGAAAACAGAACACCGACGTCGGCGCGTCCGCTGACCAGAAAGTCACTTTGGCCGCGTACGAAGTAAAGAGTCCGCTCGTCGGCCGAGATGCCGGACAACCGCTCGCTGTCCGGGGAATTCGCGCCCGGGAGAATTTCCGGAGCGGTCCACTCGTAATCGGGCGAGTCGAGCAACGCGGCGAGTTGCAGGCCCGAAAGCGCCGGGCCGGCGGGCTTCCATGACGTCGCGCTCGTCGCCGCCGCGAGCGGCACCGGCGAACCGTCGGAGCGAGTCCACTGCGGCTTCGTGATCTTGCCGTCGTGCCCCCGGCCGGACGAATCTTTAAGCGTCGCACCGGTGCCTTCGTCGCAGTGATAGAGGGCCAGCGTCTCGGCATCGGGCGTGAAACGCGCCGCGGGCGTGAAGTCTTGGTTGTAGCGCGCGACTTGGGAGACGCGAATCTCGTCGAGCCGGAGCTGCGAACTGTCGCCCCCGATGCGCAGCGGACTCGCACCCGCCGCAGGCTGCGGACCATCCGGCTTGGCGATCGGCCGGGCGATGATCTTCCGACCATTGACGTACAACCGATACTCGGTCGTGTCGCGTACGAGGGCCACGTGATGCCGGCGATGATACTCGATCGGGTCCATGCCGAAGCGCGTACGCTCGTCGTCGTTGAGCCACCCCGCCCACTTGCCGCCGGAAATCCCCAAGCGCAAGGACCGCGCTCCAAGTACGTCTCCTTCGTTGTGACCCAAGGCCGTGACGTAGGCTTCCAGCGTCAGCGGCCCCACGTCCGGGATCAGCAGCGAAGGAACGTCGACCCAGGCGGCGCCCGACTCTTTCACCCAGCCCGTCAGCTTTAAGACGTAATCTCCAGGAACCGGGGGCGCCACCGGAGGCGCGACGGCAGGCGAACTTGCGGCGCCGGGCGGCGGCGGAGCGGGGAGGTTCGACACGGCGGGAGTCGTCGTCACCGTGACGCTCGCGCCGGCCGGTGCGTTCAATTCCGCGACGACTTCACCGTCTTTGTTTTTGATGGTGACGATGATCCCGGCGATCAGAACGGCGGCGCCCAGCAATCCGCCGGCGATCAACTTCACCGGCGGCGACTTCTTCCGAACCGCTTTGCCTTGCGTCTTGGCCGCGCCCGCTGTCGCCGCGCCGATGGCCGGCAGGGCCCGCGTGTGAAGTTGGCTCTTCGGATCGGTGCCGATCTCGGAAGCGGAGAACGCCGCCGTGGCGTCTACGGCCGTGGAAGTGGCCGGCTTGGCTGCGATCGAGGCGGACGAACCTGCCGTCTTCGCGGCTTCCGCCGACTTGCCGCCGGCCATGGCTTGCATGAACGACGCCAATTCGGCGCTCTGCGCTTTGCCGCCGCCGATGCTCGAGCCCATCCCGCCGCCGGTTGCATTTCCGCCGCCGCCGGCAAACGGCTCCAGCGCCGCGACGACTTCGTCCATCGACTGGTAGCGATCTTGCGGTCGCTTGGCGATCATCTTGTGCAGCACTTGCTCGAGCGGCCACGTCGCGTCGTCGCGCGTCTTCACCAGGCTCGGTAGTTCGGCGTCGCGGTGCTTCATCAGCCGCGAGATCATCGTGTCGCCGTCGTAGAGCTTCTTCGCGGTGAGCAAGTACCAGAGCGTGCAGCCGAGCGAATAGATGTCGCTGCGGCCGTCGGCGTTTTTCGTCTCCGCCGCTTGTTCGGGGCTCATGTAATCGACCGTGCCCATCACCTGCTCGGTCGCCGTGAGGCCGTCGCCGTCTTCGATCCGGGCCAGGCCCATATCGAGAATCTTGACGACTCCCTTCTTATCGAGCAGTAAGTTGGCCGGCTTGATGTCGCGATGCACGACGCCCGCGGCATGCGCGAAGGCCAAACCTTTCGCAGCCTGGATGAGGTAGCCGACCGCGGCCTCGATAGGCATCGCGCCGCTCTTCTTGACGAAGTCCGACAGATCGCCGCCGTCGACAAACTGCATGACGAGATACTTGACCTTGCCGGCCTCGCCGGAGTCGTACGCGGTGACGATATTGGGATGCTCCAGCCGCGCCGCCGCTTCAACTTCGCGCTGGAAGCGCTTCACGGCCGCGTCGTCCTGCATCGCCGCGCTCGACATCACCTTCAGCGCCACGACGCGCTTCATCCGCCGATGTTGGGCCTTATAGACTTTACCCATGCCGCCCGCGCCGATTTCGGCCAGCAGCAGATAGTCGCCCATCACCAGCCCGCCGCCTCGGCCGGCCTGCAACTCTTGCGCTTGAAACTTCGTGAGCTTGCCGGCCGACACCAGGGCCTGCGCAAAACCGTCGCCGTCGCGCGGTCGCTCTTCCGGCTTGAGCGCAGCCCAGAACGCCTTGATCTCCTCGGAGTTCATGAGCCCCGAGGCGGCGAGCGTTTTGCCGAACTGTTCGACGGTCTGAGCCAAGTTCCGAGCCCCCGCACGTTCAAAGTTAAGCCCCCATCATAAGCGGGGGGCCGACGGCTTTGAATCATCGACTGCGCTGCAGCGATGACAATCTTTGCGGTCGAGCGATGTGGCCGGGCATCCAAGGGAGATTCGCCGATTTAAATCGGGGCATTCACCCCGGATTTGCATAGCGGCTGTCGAAATGCCGACGAACGGTAACAATCGAGCGTTGTCTGCATCAGTTGATGCTTCGTTCGCCGATGAGCGATGTTACCGAGTGTCCGAGGAGGTTCGCGCGATGGCCGTTGATTCACGTCGCGTCGTCGGTCGCCGCAAGCTGCGGTTTCAGAATCTTGACCAAGTCGTGGAGGACGCGGCCGCGTTGACGGCCGATCCGCAGGCGGCGACGCTCGGCAATTGGTCGCTCGATCATTTGCTCAGCCACTTGGCCGTGGCGATCGAGGGTTCGCTCGACGGCATCGATGAGCAGGCCCCTTGGTTCGTGCGGCTCCTCGCCCTGCTCATCAAGCGCCGGGCTCTCGACGGCGGCATTACGCCGGGCGTGCGCGTTCCGAAAAAGCTCGAGGCCCGCTCGTTCCCCGCCGGCGGTTCGGCGGCCGCGGCCTTGGAGCGATTGCGCAAGGCGGTCGCCCGTGTCAACGTCGGCAAGATGCAGGCGCGCCATCCGTTCTTCGGCCTGCTTACGCACGAAGAGTGGCTGAATTTTCATCTTCGTCACGCGGAGCTACATCTCAGCTTCGTCGTGCCAGGCGTTCGCTAACCGAACATCTCCCGCCAAGGGATCACGAGCGGGTACGTTGCGACGATGACGGCAAACGATATCGCCACGCCCGGCGGAACTTCTGAGGCGCGGCCGCTCGCGAGCCTCGGCAGGGCGAACGTCGCTAGCCAGAGCGACTTGTAGATGACCTGCACCACGAGCAACGGCGCCATCGTCGTTGGCCGGTAAAGTCCGAGAAGCGACGCGCAGAGAATCGCCGTCCATAGCGAGCCGAGAATCGTGCGCACGCCTTCGCTTTCGCCGAAGCGGCCTTGAAACACGCGCCGCAGGCCGTACTGCCCGCCCCAAAGCACCAGCGGCCCGACAGGCGCGAGGATCAAAATGTTCAGCAGATAGGGAAGCGCGAGCGCAGACATGAAGTTGGTCGCCGTGCCGGGAAACTTGCGAAGTTCGGCCGCGACAAGATCGTAGACGCCGCACCGATTACGGCCGGCCGACCGCCGCCGTTTTTGAACCGTTGTTCGAGCCCGGCGGCAGTTCCGGGGGCGTGAATTCCGCAGGCTCGCTGCTCAGAGCCTTTAGAAATTCGAGTAAGTCGTCCGTGTCTTCCAGCGGGCGATGCAGCAGATCGGGGGCTTCGAGCCGGAGGCCGTCGGTCGACTCGGTCGGCTTGCCGTTGTAATAAAACGCGAGCACGCGATCGAGCGAGTTGAAGAGCCCGTGATGCATGTAGGGGGCCGTCTCGGCGACGTTCCGCAGCGACGGCGTGCGGAACATGAAGCGATCTTCCTCGCGCTCGGTCCACTTGGCCCGACCGAGGTCTTCTTCAGAAACGCCCATGCGGTGAAACTGGCCGTCGCTCAACAGCGGACCGTTGTGGCACTTGATGCAGCCGGCCTCGCCTTGAAAAAGCGCGAGCCCGCGCTTCGCCGAAGCCGACAGCGCGCTTTCTTCGCCGAGCAGAAACCGATCGTATTTCGACGGCCCGCCGACGAGCGACCGCTGATAAGCGGCCAGCGCCTTGCCGACGGTCGCCCGGCTCGGCTTTTCTCCGAACACTTTTTGAAACTGTTCGACGTAGCCGGGAATCGCGTTGAGTTCCCGCTCCAACTCGCCGAGCGGTTGGTTCATTTCAACGTCTGTTTCAATCGGGATCAGCGCTTGCTCTTCGAGCGACGCGGCCCGCCCGTCCCAGAAGTAGCTGTCGTAGAAGCCGACGTTGACGCACGACTGCGTGTTGCGGACAAGGGTCACGCCTTTTTCACCTTTGTTCCAATCGATGCCGTCGGCGAAGTAGCGGTCCGGCTTATGGCACGACGCGCAACTCATCGTGTTGCCGCCCGACAAGCGCGGGTCGAAGAAGAGCTGCTTTCCGAGCGCGACTTTCTCCGACGTCGTCGGATTGTCGGCCGGCGCAGGGGCCGCGGCCGGCAACGGCTGCAATCGCGGATCGATCTTGAACCGGCCCGTGGGTTCGGCCGCCGACGAGTTTGTCGTCGCAGCGAAGAGCAGCAGCAGCGGTAGATAACGCAGCGACTGCCGCGACCGCGACAATAAATCCTCCCCTCTCCCCTTGCGGGAGAGGGGCCGGGGGTGAGGGGGCAGACCATCCATCAAGCGTTCCAATTCGTTCCGGCTCTCAACGACAATACAACTCATCTCAGCGAAGGCGTCGACAAATCGAGAAATTGCGAATTCGACACCGAGTTGCCGAACGCTTTAAAGCCGTCGAATTGCCAGACGACCTTCTTCGTCCGCGGGTCGATCTCCACCAACACCGGTTGGCCCGGGCCGGCGTGACAGTTGCCGATCACATAGTTGCCGCTCGGCAGCACTTCGAGCGTCGTTACCCAGGACAGCACGATCGGCGAAAAATCGTGTTGCCCGATCTGCCATACGATTTTCTTCTCCGGCGTCACTTCAATGACGCCGTGCCCGTTGCCGGTGCTGATGAGCGTGTTGCCGCTCGGCAAGCGCACGGGCGCGAACGCTTTATTGCCCCACGCCTCCGGGCCGTGGCCGCCGCGGCGTTCTTTGTCGAACAGCGGCACTTCGAATTCCCAGACGATCTTGCCAGTCGCATCGTACTCGCGCACGTAGCCGTCTCCCTCGTGGCAAACCAAGTAGTGACCGGTGGCGATCTTCCGCACGAGCCGGGTATCGGTATGCGGGTGCGGGTTGTCGACCTTCAGCTTCACCTCGTGCAGCAGCTTGCCGGCCCGATCGATTTCAATAATCCGCGCGGGCCCGCTCTCCGCGATCATCACACGGCCGTCGGCCAAAGGTTGAAACGCATGGACCTCAACCTTGCGCCCGGCATTGCCGTTGGAGTTAGCCGAGTCGTAAGTCCACACGACCTGCTTCGTAGCCCGATCAATCTCGACGACCTTCGCCGGACCTTGCTGCACCATGAAGTTACCGCTGGGTAGGACATGCACATCATGAATCCCACCCCAAGGCATTTCCCATTCGACCTTGCCGCCGGAATCAACAACGGCCAGCCGCTTGTTGCCTTGCAGTATAAAGCGGTGCCCGGCATCGGCTTCGATAGCGCATCCGAAAACGGCGACCAACAAACAAAGGATGCCGGGGCGGAGTTTCATAACGTTTCCTAGCAAGTGATTACGCCTGAGCAATTGCGTACCCCTCACGATAAGGTTTCGTCAGCCATTTCGCCGCTTCGTCGTCGCCCACGATCTTCTCCGCCGTCGGGTCCCATTGAATCTTTTTGCCCAAGCGGCAGGCGATGTTGCCCAGGTGGCAGACCGTCGCCGAGCGGTGGCCTATTTCAATGTCGGCCGCCGGCTTGGCCCGCGACTTCACGCAATCGAAGAAGTTGTTGACGTGCGCGAAGTTGGCCTGCGAGTTGACGATCTGCGGCATTTCGACGCCGCTCATCAGCGACGGATCGCTGACATTGATTCCGCCGCGATACACGAACAGGCTTCCCTTCTCGCCGATGAACTCGGTCCCCTGGGTCTTGCCTGTGGTGTTGAGCTTCTGTTGGCAGTTCATCACGGTGCCGTCGGCATACGTGTAATTGATATCGGTCAGGTCCGGCGTTTCGTACCAGCCGTCCGGTTGATAAGTGGCCTTCCCTTCGACGCTCACCGGGCCGCTGGAGTCCATGCCGAGTCCCCATTGGGCGATGTCGAGATGGTGCGCGCCGAAGTTCGTCTGCTGGCCGCCGCTGTAGTCCCAGTAGAAGCGAAACAAATAGTGAACGTGGTTCTTGTTGTACGGCCGATAAGGAGCAGGGCCGAGCCAGCGATCGTAGTCGAACCCTTCCGGTGGCGCACTATCGGGCACCGGCATCCCGGCCCGCGCAATCCAATTGGGGCTGGGGAGCGTGACGTTGATTTTCGTAACCTTGCCGAGCACGCCCTTCTGCACGAGGTCGACGGCCGTCTTGAATTCGATCCCGCTGCGCTGCATCGTGCCCGTCTGCACCACGCGATTATGCTTGCGGGCTTCATCGATCATCGGCCGGCCTTCGCCGATCACCAGCGTCAACGGCTTTTCGCAATAGACGTCTTTCCCGGCGCGGCAAGCTTCGATCGTCATCTTGGCGTGCCATTGGTCGGGCACGGTGACCACGACGGCATCGACGTCCTTCGCATCGAGCAGCTTGCGATAGTCGTCGGTCAGCACGGCCGTGAGGTTCGCTTCTTTCTTGAGAAACGCCTCGGCCTCGGCCAAGTAATTCTTGTCCAAGTCGCACATGGCGACGATGTTGTTCAAGAAGTACTTCATGTTGTTCTTCGGCCCGCCCTGATTGCCGACGCCGATCATGCCGACGCGAACCCGCTCGCTCGGAGCTTCCGCGGCGCCGAACACCGAGCGGTAGCTGAGCGGCGACATGCCGAGAATCGCGCCACCGGCGGCCGTGTGCTTAAGAAACGACCGACGAGAATATGGCGACGAGGATTTGGGCGACGACATGCGAGGTGCTCCAGTACGAGAGGCCGCGACGGTTTGAGAATGGAGGCGAACCGAACCGGCAGCGGGGGTTCATTATTTCACGGGGAATCGGGCCGGTCTACCGTCGAAACGACGGCGAATCATCGAGTAGGATGCCTACATGGCGAAATGGCGAATCGTCGCGATCGAACACTTTCCGGAACTCCGCCTCAAGATCAACGAGTGCCGGAGCATCTTAGCGCTTTGGATTGAACTCTCGAGCATTTACGACCGGGGGCTAAAGGGAGTAGATGTAGACGACCTCAAGCGGCGTATCCGCAAGTTCGGCGAGTGGTGCGTCGATGCGCCCCAGAATAGCGACGCTCGCTACGATCCGTTCACTTCCGTCGTTATTAGTCTCTATGAGCACCGACCGGAGTTTCAATACCTCCTC
>JAFLCO010000149.1 GCA_017303535.1 Planctomycetota bacterium | reverse complement strand
TCAAAGGCTCCGGCTCGCACGACAAGACCGGCCGGCACTGCCTGGCGACCGACCCCAACGGCAAGCTCGACATTGCCCGTCACGCCGGCTACTGGATGCGCGACTCGTACGGCAACGTGCTGAAGAAGTATCGCCACATCTGCTGGGACGGCTGCATGTTCCCCAACGACGTAATGACGAAGCCCGACACCTGGAACAACATCCTCCGCACGATGATCGCGGTCCGCGATCAGCACGGGTGGAAGGAATAGGAAGGTTATAAGGTTCAGGGTTCATGGTTCAGGGTTAGACAATCTGAACCGACGCCTATGTCGCCGCCCTGAATTCTCGCCGTCGCTGCGTCCGTCAACCCTGAACCTCGAACCCTGAACCCTGAACTTTTTCCCATGAAATACGGCTTCAACCTTCTGCTCTGGACCGCCGGCGTCACCGAGGAGCATCGTCCGATTTTGGAGATGCTCAAGAAGCAAGGCTACGACGGCGTCGAACTGCCGATCTTCGAACTCAATCCTGAGCACATGGCCAAAGTCGGCAAGTGGCTCGACGACGTCGGCCTCGAGCGCACGGCCGTCACTTGCCGCGGCGTCGACGACAACCCGGCGTCGCCCGATGCAAAAGTTCGCGCCGCGGGCGTCGCCAACAATAAGCTCGTGCTCGATTGTTGCCAGGCCGCCGGCGCGACGATCATCGCCGGTCCGTATCACTCGGCGCTGGGCTACTTCACCGGCTCCGGTCCCACGGCCGACGAAAAGAAGTGGGCCGTCGAAAGCATGCGGCAAGTCGCCGAGCATGCTCAAAAGGTCAACGTGAAACTCGCGGTCGAGTACCTCAACCGGTTCGAGTGCTACCTGCTCAACAGCGCCGTCGACACGGCCGCGTTCTGCAAGGAAGTCAACCATCCGTACTGCCGGATGATGTACGACACGTTCCACGCCAACATCGAAGAGAAGTCGGCGGCCGAAGCGATCAAGGCCTGCAAGGATTACACGATTCACGTCCACATTTCGGAAAACGATCGCAGCACGCCCGGCCAAGGCAATATCGCCTGGGACGAATCGTTCGACGCTCTGAAAGCCACCGGCTACGACGGCTGGTTCACCGTTGAAGCCTTCGGCGGCGCTCTGCCGGCATTGGCCGCGGCCACGAAGATTTGGCGGCAAATGTTCCAAAGCGAAGAACAACTCTCCCGCGACGCCCTGGCCTTCATGAAACGCGAGTGGGCGAAGCGGGCCTAAGGGCCCGCTTGTTCAGGGTTATCAGGTTCAGTGTTCAGGGTTCGATTGGGCTTCGCCGCCAGTCGTCGATTTTGATAGTCTGAGGCGATCGGGTGATCAGGGCCTTTCAACCCTGAACCCTGAACCCTGAACCCCGAACTTTCTTGGCAAAGAAAAAACCGAAATCGAAGCCCGCCGACGAAGCCCCGCCGCCGGCGGCTCCGGCCGATTCCGGTCTCGACGCCGTCGCCGCCCCCGCCGACCAGCCCGACCCGGGCCTTTCGCTCGATTCGCTCAGTGCGGCCTTTGCCGAAATGCTTGGCACCGGCAGCGATCCGTACGAGGAAGCCGAGCCCGAGGCGCCGGCCGCGCCGAAGTCGGACGATCCCGTCGCCCAACTGGCCGAAGAGCTACCGCGCGAGTCGTCGCAAGAAGAACAAGACGCGGCCTGCGAAATTTCGCCGGTGACGATCGTCGAGGCGATGCTCTTCGTCGGCGATCCCGAGCAGTCGGCGATCTCGGCACAGTGGCTCGCCGGCCTGATGCGCGGCGTGCGGCCGGAAGAGATCGACGCCGCGGTGCGTACCTTGAACGAGCGTTACACCGAGCAAAACTGCCCGTATGAGATCGTCTCCGATGACGCCGGCTACCGGCTCGCGCTGCGTGTCGAGTTTGGCGCGGTCCGCGATAAGGTCTTCGGCCGCAATCGGGCCGCTCGCTTGTCGACGGCGGCCGTCGAAGTGTTGGCGGTCGTCGCCTATCGCGGGGGCATGACCGTCGACGAAGTCAGCGCCCTCCGCGGCCACCCCAGCGGCGCACTGCTGAAGCAATTGCTCCGCCGGCAGTTGCTTCGCCTGGAACGTCCCGAAGGCGTGTCGCGCAAACAGGCCAAGTTCGTGACGACCCGCCGGTTTCTCGAACTCTTCGGCCTGGAAAGCCTGGACGACCTGCCGCGCGGCCACGACGCCCGTACCGGATAGCGTTTTCCGGCCGCCGGAGCCCGGAAAACGCCGCTTGCCCGGGGCATCGGCCGTCTGATACACTCTGTGGCTTGCCATTTGGCGGCCCTCCGCCTTGTCGCAATCGTCGCCGGCAGGCCGCTTTACGTCGCCGCCGCCGACCGTAAGTCGATCGTTCACCAATTGTTCGGAGCTATGCATCGTGGGTGTTAAGAAGACCGGTAAGGGACGTCGCAAGGTTGGCCGTAAGAAGCGCCGCATGCGTGCCCGTATCCGCCATCGCAAGGGATAGTTCCCTACTGTTTAGCCGCCGAGCTTGCTCGGCGCGTTTCGCCCACGCTCGGCGTTTCAAGTGCCGAGCGTTCTTTTTTTGTCCGTCTGCGGTCGCCGCTCGCTGCTGCGCCGGCGAAAGTTCGCTAAAGTCAGAATCGCTGAAACGAAATCTCCCGGGCCCGCGTCCACAGTACGGACTACCCGCACTTCGAGGAGACGACGGCGATGGACACAGGCGGCGACGAGAGGCCCGGCACGCCCCGCGCAGGCCCGGAGATTTCACCGGGCGATCGCTCGTGGGTGCTTCGAGCGCTCGACGAACATGAAGGCCGGCTGACGCGTTACGCGCACCGGCTGACCGGCGACGTGCACGCGGCCCGCGACGTCGTGCAGCATGTCTTCCTGCAACTCTGCGATCACCCGCCGCAATCGCGCAACGGCCAACTGACGAGTTGGCTGTTCACCGTTTGCCATAACCGCGCGATGGACGTGCGCCGTCGCGGCGGCCGGGCCGGTTCGCTGGAGCAAGTCCCCGCGGAGTCGCTCGGCTCCGACGTCGACGATCCGGCCCGCACGGCCGAAGCCGGCGATTCGGTCGAACTGTTGCGTTCCGTCATCGACACGCTCCCCGACGCCCAGCGGCTGGTCGTCAATTTCTGGTCGGCCGGCTTTCGCTACGCCGAGATCGCCGAACTGCTGGGCAAGACGGAGAGCTACGTCCGCGTGGCCTCGCATCGTGCTTGGCAGACGATTCGCAAGAATCCCCGCGTGCGGAAGTTGCTGGAACAGCAGCCGGCGTGACGCGGCGGAAATGCTGACTGCTGACTGCGGAATGCCGAACGGGCTGCGGCGCGCATCGCGAGCGATGCGGCTAAACGAATTGAGTTGAACTTCAACACATGGACGCTTCCATGAATGATCATACCGATACGACACTGACCGATTACGCACTCGGCGAATTGCCGGACGCCGCGCGTTTGGAACTGGAAGCCCGGCTGAAGACCGACGCCGCGGCGCGGGACGAAGTCGACGAAACGCGGCGACTAAGCGGACTATTGCGCGCCGGGCAATCGTCGGCCGTTGGTGCGGCGGCCGATGCGGAATCGCCGATTTCGGCGTCGCGAGAACTTCGCGAACAGTTGCTCCTTCGCACGGCCGAGCCGGTCGTCGTCGACGCTCCGTCCTGGCGGCGTCGCTTTCGGGCCACGGCCGCCGTCGCCGCGGGGATCGCCTTGGCCGCGAGCATCCTCGTGATTCTCGATGGCACTCTCGGACCGCGCCCGAAAGTGGAACTCGCCAATTGGAAGGAACCACCGAGCGTTTACGCCCCCGGGCCTTCGCCTTCGGCCCGTCACTTAAACGACTCGGACATCAATCCGCAGTTCGGCACGCCGGCGGTTGCCGATGGTACGCGATTGCTCCGAGGCTTCGAACCGGCCGTCGGCGTCGGCAATAGCTCGGGCCCCGGCTTTCGCATCGCCGGGCCTAATCCGCCGCAAGAACAGGCGCCCGTCTCGCACGATCGCCGCTGGGTCATGGTAACGCCGCAACCGTTACGGTCGACGATCCCGCAGGTGAACGCGTTCGATTACGCGACCGGCACTTCGGCGTTGTCGCTTTCCTCGCCGTCTACGGCTCCGACGACAACCGCCGGCACGCCTGCGCCGGTCGCCGCAACGCCTTCTCCACATGACTTCACGACCGGCTCGCGGTTTGAGTTCGGCGCGATGACGAAACAAGGCGCCGGGACTCTGACGTATTCCGGGACTACGCCTGTCGCTCCGGCCACAAGCCCCGCCATTCACGGTCCGATCATTCACTCACCCACGCCGATGGCGGTCGGCGACAAGTTGGTGACAAGCAACTCGACGGCCACGTCAACGCTGATGCCGCGCATCTTGGTGACCGACGCGTCGCCCCAATCGCCGCCCCCTGCTCCGCACGATCCGACCCTTCCGTCACCCGGCATGCGCGACCTCTTGGACCAAGAAACTAGAAGATTTATGCTCGGCACCGGCGTGATCAACGCCCCCGGTGTCGTCGGCAAGATTGTGCTCGAAGAGGAAGTTCCTGCTGCCGAAGCGGCGCAGAAATCGTCGCAAGAAGCAGAGTCGGTGAAGCTCGGCCGGCTGCTTGTTCGCAATCGGGCCGATACGCCGAATGTCGAGTTCAACGTCGATGTGGACGCCGACGGTATTGCCGACACGCGGTGGATCGATCTAGGTCGGCCGTCGAAGCCGGGGGAAATCGCCGACTTTCAGATGTTGACCGATCTCATGACTTCGACGATTCGGCCGGAAACCTGGCATGCAGCCCGTAACGAAAAGGAACTCGAAGAGCGACTCTCCCAGCATTCCGCTTACCTCGACGTCCAAGCCCGAATCGAATCCGTTCGCCGCGCCGAAGAACAAGGCAACACCGAGCAATATCAGACGGAGCCGGAAAACCCGTTCGTTCGCGCAACAGACGAGCCGCTTTCGACGTTTTCGATCGACGTCGATACGGCCTCCTACTCGAACGTGCGCCGTTTCCTTGGCGACAACCAACTGCCGCCGCCGAGCGCGGTGCGGCTGGAAGAGTTTCTCAACTACTTCACTTACGACTATCCGACGCCGAAAGACGACACGCCCTTTAGCGTCACCACGGAAGCGGCCCGCTGCCCGTGGAATGCCGAACACACGCTCGTTAGGATCGGGCTGAAGGGGCGCGAGGTTCACCGCAAGGAACGCCCGGCGAGTAATCTCGTTTTCCTGGTCGACGTCTCCGGCTCGATGCAAGACCAGAACAAGCTGCCGCTGGTCCGCGAGTCGCTCAAGATGATGGTCGGCGAACTCGGCGACAGCGACCGCGTGGCGATCGTCGTCTACGCCGGCAGCGAAGGCCTGGCCCTGCCGCCGACCGGCGGCGATCGCAAGCGGACGATTCTCGAAACGCTTGACCGCCTCGAATCGGGCGGTTCGACGAATGGCGCCGCCGGCATTCAGCTCGCCTACCAAATCGCGGCCGACAACTTCATTCCCAAGGGAATCAACCGCGTGATTCTGGCGACCGACGGCGATTTCAACGTCGGTGTCACCAGCCAAGGGGAACTCGTTCGCCTCATCGAAGAGAAGGCCAAGACCGGCGTTTTCTTTAGCGCCCTTGGCTACGGCATGGGCAACCTGAAAGACTCCACGCTCGAGCAACTCGCCGACAAAGGGAACGGCAACTACGCCTACATCGACACGATCAGCGAAGCCCGCAAGGTGCTGGTCGAGCAGATGTCGGGCACACTGATGACCATCGCCAAAGACGTGAAAATCCAAATCGAGTTCAACCCGACGACCGTCGCAGGCTATCGGTTGCTCGGCTACGAAAACCGGATGCTCGCCGCGCAGGACTTCAACGACGACAAGAAAGACGCCGGAGAAATCGGCGCCGGACACACGGTCACCGCTTTGTACGAATTGATCCCAGCGGGCAAGGCCGCCAAGAAAGAAACGAAGAAACTTCCCGAAGTTGACCCGCTCAAGTACCAATCAGCCCCCGTGGTACCGCCGCAATCGGCCGAACTCGCCCAGGAACTGCTCACGCTCAAGCTGCGGTACAAAGAGCCCGACGGCGATAAGAGCAAGCTCATCGAAACGCCGGTCAATAACGAGGTCGTCGACTACGGCAAGGCGAGCAACGACTTCAAGTTTTCCTCCGCGGTCGCCGGCTTCGGCATGCTGCTGCGGCATTCGAAGTACCACGGCAGCGCGACGTTCGACGCCGTCATCGAACTGGCCGAGGCCGGCATCGGCCGCGACGTCGGCGACTACCGCAAAGAGTTCGTCGAACTGGTCCGCAAGGCCCGGGACTTGCGGAAGCGCTAGAGCAGTTCTCACAGCGTTGCAGTGGGTGGCTGGGGCCCGAGTTGCTTAACACTGAGCAGCGGTACCCCAGTAACTGGGTCTTCGCCTTCGGCTCCAGACCCAGCCACCCACGCGGCAATGCGACAAGGGGCTTGGCGTCGGGTATTTGCGGGCGGCCGGCGCGGGAAGTTAGAATGTGCGGCTCTCCGGTCGCCGTTCGTCCCGCGCCTCCAGACGGAATTCACCCGCCATGCCTCGCCGCCCGTTCTTCGCACGCCGCGCCTCCCTACTCTCGCTCGCACTCGCGATCTTCGTCGCTCCGCCGGCCTGGGCTCAGAAGTCGCCGGAAGACGAACTGAAATCGCTGACCGTGCCCGAAGGTGCCGAGCTGTCGCTCTTCGCCTTCGAGCCGATGATCACCAACCCGACCGCGATCGACATCGATACGCGCGGCCGGGTCTGGGTCGCCGAGATTCAGTGGTATCGCCGCGCCGCAAAGAACCCGCCGGCCGATAAGATCAAAGTGCTTGAAGACACCGACGGCGACGGGCGGGCCGACAAAGCGACGGTGTTCGCCGAAGACCTCTTCGCGCCGATGAGCATCTGCGTCGCCGGCGATAAGGTCTACGTCGCCACGAGCCCCGACCTCTGGGTTTACGAAGACAAGAACGGCGACCTCAAGGCCGACGGCCCGCCGAAAAAACTGCTAACCGGCTTCGGCGGCTTCAACCACGACCACGGCGCGCATAGCCTCGTGCTCGGGCCCGACCATAAATGGTGGATGGCCCACGGCGACGCCGGCTACAAGGTCACCGGCGTAGACGGTTCGCAAATCGAATTTCCCGCCGGCGGCATGATTCGCGGCGAACTCGACGGCACGAAGCTCGAAAACGTCGCCACGAACTTTCGCAACCCGTACGAGATCGCCGTCAGCAGCTTCGGCGAGGCCTTCTGCAGCGACAACGACAACGACGGCAACTTCAGCGTCCGCATCTGCTGGATTCTCGAAGGAGGCAACTACGGCTGGTACAAGCGGCCAGGCCCGAAGTTTCCGCCGGGCACGCCCTACGGTGAGACGTGGCATTTCCGCGGCGCGATCCCCGGCTTCGTGCCGAGCACCGTGGTCACGGGCTTCGGCAGCCCGTGCGGCATGTGCTACTACGAAGGGGACGCGTTTCCGAAATTGAAGAACACGCCGCTGCACTGTGACGCCGGCCCTCGCGAAGTGCGGGCTTATCCGCATGAGAAAGCCGGCGCAGGCTTCAAAGGTTCGCAGGTCAAACTCATCACGAGTAAAGACGACAACTACTTCCGGCCCGACGACATCTGCACGGCTCCGGACGGCAGCCTGTATATCGCCGACTGGTACGACGGCGGCGTCGGCGGCCATGCGTACAACAACCCCGACCAAGGCCGGATCTTTCGCCTGGCGCCCAAAGACAAACAGCTCAAGCGGCGCGAGAAGCCGGGGCCGTATGAAAGCTTGGACGACGCCACGGTCGGCCTGCATAGCCCGAACTTGGCGACGCAGTTTTTGGCCCGCGAGCGGCTCTTGGCCGGCGGCGGCGAGAGCGTGCCGAAGCTGATTCACCAGTTTGAAAACAGCGACGAGAACACGAAGGCCCGCAGCCTGTGGCTCTTGGATCGGATCGGCGACGAGGGACGCAAATTCGTCATTAGACAGTTGAATGCAAGCGATCCGGCAATCGAAGCCCTGGCGGTAAGAATTCTGCGCCGCCATCAAGACGACAGAGAAATCGAGGCCGAGTTAACCAAACTAGCCGAAAGTGAATTGACCGAACACGAGACGTGGCGGGAGTTGCTGCTCTATTTTGCGAAGCGTCCAGGCCCCGAAGCGGAGGAGGCGATCTTGAGGCTCGCGGTGCGGTTGCCTAAGGGAGATCGTTACGCGGCGGAGGCCGTCGCCATCGCGGCGCGTGGCCGACAAGATGCGATCGCGAAAAAGGTGCTGGCCGCAGGCGGCGCAGACAATGCGAAGTTCGAGCTAATGCCGTATCTGGCGACGGCCGACGAGACGCTGCAAGGGTACGTCGCGGCTTTCGCCTTGAGTTCGCCCGGCAACAACGTTCGCTTATCGTTGATCGATAAGCTCGGCTTGGTACTGCACTCCAAAGCGATGCGCGGCATGACGGCCGTGGCAACCGAGCCGGGGGCAACGGCCGACGAACGCCGGCGGGCCATCGAGTGGCTGACGTTCAACTGCGCTCCGGCCGGTCTCTGGTCGGGCCTCGTCGGCGAGGCTGATGCTTCCGTGAGCGCGTGGACCACACAATACGAAACCGGCGACAAGGCCGCGAACCGCGAGAAGCTAGTTGCTTGTGCCAAGCAACTCCTCGGTGAGGCCGACTATCAGGCCGACGCTCTGAAGCTTGCGGCGACGGCGGGCCTTACGGAACTGGGGCCCGAGGTGTTGGCGCTGGTTTCCGGCAGGGACACGGCGGCGACGGTGCGCGACCAAGCGCTGGCCGTGGTCGTGCAAACCCGTCCGACCGGCGCGGGCGAGGCGCTCGCCAAGCTTCTGAAGAGCGACGATGCCGCACTGCGTAATAAGGCAGCGTCGGCCCTTGTCGAGATGGCTCAATTCACCTCCGTAAAATCGCTCGTGACGAAAGGCGCCGAGTTCAAGAATGCTTCGGCCACGGTGGAGCGCATGGTACAGACGACAGGCGGAGCGCTGGCTCTGCTCAAGTGGATCGACGCCAAAGAAGTCGACGACGCCGTGGCCAAGCTCGTGGTCGCCAAAGCGATCAACCACCCGGACGCCAACGTCCGCATTCTCTTTGAAAAGTTCGTGCCCGAGAACGAACGCCCGCAGCGACTCGGCTCGGCCATGAAAGCGGCCGATATTCTCAAACTCACCGGCGACGAAAAGCGGGGGGAGCAAATCTTCCACCAAAGCTCGGCCGCCAATTGTAAGAACTGCCACGCCGTCCGCGGCTTCGGCAAAAAGCTCGGGCCCGATCTCACGACGATCGGCAAGAAGTACGAGAAGGCGGCTCTGCTTGAAACCATCATGGAGCCGTCGAAGGCCATCTCGCACGAGTATGTGACCAGCATCGTCGAGACCGATGAGGGCTTGGCATACACCGGGTTCGTCGAAAAGAACGAAAAGGTCGTCCTCATCCGCACGGCCGAAGACAAGACGATCCGCGTGCCGGCCAAAAACGTCGAATCGATCACGCCGAGCCCCAAGAGCATGATGCCGGAACTTGTACTCAAAGAAGTCACGGCCCAAGACGCCGCCGACTTGCTGGCGTATTTGATGACGCTCAAAGAACCGCTGCCGGCGAAGTAGCGCTGTTCGTCTTAGCCCCGGGCGAGTCGCCCGGGGCAGCGTCGATTATTTAGACGACGCGATTTCTTGGGCGACGCCGCCCCCGGCGACTCGCCGGGGGCTAAGACAAGTCGGTGAAAAATCTCATCTATGCCGCGCGCTGACTTCATTCCGGCGCAGTTCCTTCCGGTCTAAACTGGACGCATGCTCCGGAATCGTCGCCCCCTTGAGTTGAGAACGCCATGCGCGAATTCTCCGTCGCTCGTAGCTTCCTAGTTTGGAATTTGGTGCTTGGTCCTTGGCTCTTCGCTTGCCACGCAAGCGCCGCCGAGCCGTTCATTCCGCGGAAGCAGACGAAGCCGCCGACGCCGGCGCTGTCTCCTGCTGAAGCGATCGCGAAGATGACGGTGCCGCCGGGCTTCACCGTCGAACTGGTGGCGGCCGAGCCCGACGTCGTCAATCCCGTGGCGATGACGTTTGACGAGCGCGGCCGCATCTGGATCACCGAGAGCTTCGAGTATCCGCGCAAAGAAGCCGGCCCGGGCCGTGATCGAGTAAAAATCCTCGAAGACGTCGACGGCGACGGCACGGCCGAAAAGGTTTCGATCTTCGCCGAAGGGCTCAACATCCCCAGCGGCATCGCCGTCGGCGCGGGCGGCGTGTGGGTCGCCAACGCGCCGGACATTCTCTTCTACCCGGACGCCGATCGCGACGGCCGCGCCGACGGCCCGCCCGAGCAAGTGCTCACCGGCTTCGGCCGCGACGACACGCACGAACTGCCGAACTCGCTCACGTGGGGCCCCGACGGCTGGCTGTACGGGCTCAACGGCGTGTTCAACGCGAGCCACGTGCGCTACGGCAAAGACAATGCTTATCTCAAGCCGGCCGAGAAGGAAAAACATCCCGGCTGGAAGATCACCTGCGCGATGTTCCGCATCCACCCGCGGTCGCGCGAGTTTCAAGTCTTCTGCGAAGGAACAAGCAACCCCTGGGGCATCGCGTTCAACGACAACGGCGACGCCTTCATCAGCGCCTGCGTCATCGATCACCTGTGGCATCTCGTCGAAACCGGCTACTACCATCGCCAGGGCGGGCCGTATCCGCCGCACACGTGGAAGCTGGAGTCGATCGTCGACTACAAACATCAAATGGCCGCCTACTGCGGCATCACGTGGTTCGATAGCGACGCCTACCCCGAGCAATACCGCAAGAAGCTCTACATGGGCAACATCCACGGCGGCTGCATCAACGTCGACGGGCTTGTGAGAAACGGAGCAACGTACAAAGGGGTGAAGCACGACGACTTCCTCACCGCCAACGACGTCTGGTTCATGCCGGTCGTGCAAAAGGTCGGGCCCGACGGCTGCCTTTACATCCTCGACTGGTACGACCGGTACCACTGCTACCAAGACGCGAACGCCGACCCCAAGGGCGTGGATCGCGGCAAGGGCCGCCTTTATCGCGTGCGCTACAAAGAGACTCCGCGAGCGCCGAAGTTCGACCTCGCGGCGGAGACGGATGACCAACTGATCGAACGCCTTGCGAGTCCGAACATTTTCTATCGGGAACAGGCGCAACGAATTTTGGCGGAACGGTTGGCGGCGAAGTCAGACGATTCGACGAGCGACAAGCTGCGGGCTCTCGCGCTCGATGCGAAGCAGCCGCGAGCCGACCGATTGCAGGCCCTATGGACAATTGTCGCCGCAGGCCCGCCGGACAAATCCTTTCACGACGAATTGCTGAAAGCGAAGGATCCAACGTTTCGGGCTTGGAGCATTCGAGTGACGGGCGATGATGCCGAAAACTTGCCGGCGGCGACTAAGCGACTTATCGCGGCCGCAGCCGATCCGTCGGCCGACGTCCGACTGCAAGCGGCGATCGCCGCCGCTAAGCGACTGGGCCACGATGCCGTCGCTCTGTTGTTCGCCGTCATCGATCAATCGAGCGGCGACGGCGTGACGGGGCCCGTCGTTTGGCAGAACCTCAAGCCGCTTCTGGTGACCGGCGGGGCGCAAATCGTCGACCAGTTGAGCGTCATTTCGGAAGACCGATATGCGCGTCTCGGAATTCTCAGTCGCTACTTGGCGTGGTCGCTGTCGCGTGGCGCCGACGGAGCGCGCGACGCGGGCAAGCTTGCTCTGGCCATTGACGGCAAAAACGCCGGCTCGACGACTTACGCGCCGACATTCTTTGCGTTCGACACGATCGCTCGCGCGGTTTGCGACAATCAACTCGATGCCGCAGCCGAAACCACTCTACGCGAACAGCTAGAGCCTAGGCTTGCCAAGGCACTATCGGTCAAGAACGATAACCTGCTAGGGACTGCATTGGAACTGCTTAGCCGATGGCGCCATCCGGATGCGATCGCCGCCGTACGACGAATTGCTCTCGACGAACGCGGCGACGAAAAGCTACGGTCGTTTTTCGGCCCCAAATCGATTGCCGACACAAGAACTGCTGCCGCCCAGTGGTGGATTTCTTCGCGAGACTCCGACGTTCTCAATCACGCGACCCGAATGTTGTCGCCCGACGGAGGTCTTCCGGTCGATGACCGTCGCAAGCTCTTCGACGCGCTAGCCGGGTACGATGATTCCAAAGTCGGCACGCTCGTTCTTGCCGTCTACGAACAACTTGAAGACGAGTTGAAACCGTCGGCCATTGAACTCCTCTCAAGCAGGACGGAATGGAGCCGGGAGTTGCTGGACGCAACTCAAGCCGGCAAAGTTTCCAAGGACACCGTCACTGTCAACCAAGTTCGCAAACTGCTCAAGCTCGGCGACAAGGAACTCACGTCGCGTGTCGAGGCGACTTGGGGGAAGTTGCGCGTCGATCGTAACCCGCAGCGTGAGCAGGTCGTCGCCAAGATGCGGGACTTGGTTCGTAATGGTCACGGCGATCCTGTGGCCGGGCAGGCCGTGTTTGGGCGGCTGTGCGGGCAGTGCCACAAGATTCATGGGCAGGGGCAAGACGTCGGGCCGGATATCACCGTCAACGGCCGTTCGAATTTCGAGCAGTTGCTTTCGAACGTTTTCGACCCGAGCCTCGTGATCGGCGCGGCCTATCAACCGCGGATCGTTTCGACGGGCGACGGCCGTGTGCTGACCGGACTCCTCGTGGAAGACGGCCCGCAACGCGTGGTGCTCAAGCTTCAAGGAGGCAAGCTCGAAACGATCCCGCGTTCGAACGTCGACGAGATCGAAACGAGCAAGCTCTCGCTCATGCCCGAAGGGGTCGAAACGCAGTACAAGCCGCAGGAGATCGTCGACCTGTTCGCGTTCCTTAAGCTCGACCGGCCGCCCCAAGATCCGGCGGCTAAAACGTTGCCCGGCTTCGCGGAGTTGGATAAGAAATAGACGCCGACCTTAGCCTGCGGCACTTTATGCCGGGGGCAATCGACGTCGTTTTTTCGAATAGAATCTCTACTTCTTTCGTTTACCCGCATTGCCCCCGGTTTGAAGAACCGGGGGCTAATGTCCTGCCGTGGAGTCTCTCATGCTTCGCACGCTTATTTACTCGCTCGCACTGCTCTTCGCCGCTGATGCTTTCGCCGCCGAACCGGCCAAACCGGCGCCGCCGAAGCGCATCGGTTGGGGCAATTTTCCGCCCGACAATCAAGCGAAGCTCCTGCTCTGGCCGGAAGGTGCGCCGGGTGCGCTAGGCAAGGAAGAAGCCGACACGCCGTGGCTCTGGCTCTATCCGGCGCCGGCCGACAAAGCCAACGGTGCGGCCGTCGTCGTCTGCCCGGGCGGCGGTTACGGCGGGCTCGCGATCGGCCACGAAGGGAACGACGTCGCCAAGTGGTGGAACTCGCTCGGCGTGAGCGCCTACGTGCTCAAGTACCGCGTCGCGCCGTACAAACACCCGGTGCCGCTGGGGGACGTGCAACGTGCGATCCGCCTCGTTCGCTCAAAGGCCGACGAATGGAAGCTCGATCCGAAGCGGATCGGTGTGATGGGTTTCTCGGCCGGCGGGCATTTGGCCTCGAGCCTGGCGACGCACTTCGACGACGGCCAGACCGATTCCAAGGACCCGATCGACGCGACCGGCTGCCGGCCCGACTTCGCCGACGGCACGCCCAGCCTGATCGTCTATCCCTCCGACCGCGAGGCCTATGGCCGCCTCACGCGTCTGCTCACCGCCGGCCAGATGCGGTCCGAAAAGGGCGAGTGCGAGCTGCACTGGGAGGACTTCCTGGCCCACGCCGAGGGCCAGCTCACCCTGGTGGTCCCGCCCGAGCGTCTGGACGAGGCGTTCGAGGGCGACCTGCGGCGGATCACGCGGGAAGTCCCTGACGTCTGGCTCGCCGCATCGCGCCGCTACGGCCCTCGCGACCTGCATCGCCTGAGCCGGCTGGCGGCGCTGTCCGAGCGCTGTGGCGCGCCGATGGTGGCCACGAACGACGTCCTCTACCACGGCCCCGAACGCCGGGCCCTGCAGGACGTGCTGACCTGCATCCGCGAGACCTGCTCCATCCAC
>JAFLCO010000148.1 GCA_017303535.1 Planctomycetota bacterium | reverse complement strand
CACGGCCGAAGAAATGATCATCGACTTCGGCCTCAACCCGGCGACCGCCGAGACGCAGCATGTGCCCGTGATCTTGTCGCAGCGAATCGTGCTGAATCATTTTACGGCCAAGCGTCTGCTGCAGGCCCTGGCCATCACGATCGACCGCCACGAAAAAGCGTTCGGCCAAGTCGAAACCAACGTCCAGCGGCGCTTGGTCCCGCAGCAACCGCCGAAGACCTAATTCCTCCCCTCTCCCCTTGCGGGAGAGGGGCCGGGGGTGAGGGGGCAAACGGGTGCCTGGGGCATAGCGAAGCGGTGCCCCAGTTGATATTCCAGTTACTGGGCCTTCGCCTTCGGCTCCAGACCCAGCCACCCGACGCTATTAGAATTCGAAATCCGTACTTGCGTCTCCATGCTCCGCTTCGTCGCTCACTGTCGCTTGGCCTGGTGGCGCAGCAAAGTGCTCCCCGTCGCCAAGCTGCGCGAAGAGCAACTCGCGACTCTCGACGACGCGGCCCTCACCAAAGCGGCCCGCTCCTGGGGCTTTCGGCTGAAATCCGACGAGCCGCTGGCGAAGCTCACGCCCGAGGCCTTGGCCCTGGTTCGCGAAGCCGTGCGGCGCGTGCTCGGCCTGGGTCTCTACGACGTGCAACTTCTCGGCGGCCTCGCCCTGTTGCGCCGCGCCGTCGTCGAGATGCAGACCGGCGAAGGCAAGACGCTCACCGCGATCTTTCCCGCGTTCGTTCGCGCGTCGGCCGGCAAAGGCCTGCACGTCGCCACGGCCAACGACTATCTCGCGGCTCGCGACGCCGAACAGCTTCGCCCCATCTACGCGCTGCTCGGGCTCACCGTCGGCGTCGTCACCGCGAACACCGCTCCCACAGAGCGGCGCGCCGCCTATCAGGCCGACGTCACCTACGGCACGGCCAAAGAGTTCGGCTTCGATTTTCTTCGCGACAAGCTCTCGGCCCGACGCCGCACGCAGCGCACGGCCGCCGACGTCGCGGAATCGGCCCGCCGTGCCACTTGGAAACCGGCCGCGGCCGACGACGACCGCCCGCTCCAGCGTCCCGCGTACGCCATCCTCCTCGACGAAGCCGACAGCCTGCTGCTCGACGAAGCGAGCACGCCGCTGGTGATCGGCTCGCCGGCCGGCGCGAGCGCCACCGCCGGCCAACGGCGCGACGAAGCCTGCTACCACTGGGCCGCGCGGGCCATTCACGACCTGCGCGACGGCGTCGACTACTTCGTCTCCGAACGTCCGCGACAGTGGCAACTCACGGCCGACGGGCGTCGCCGCGCTCGCGAGTTGCCGAAGCCGCCGGAGCCGCAGTCGCTCGCCTTGGCCCAACTCTACGAATATCTCGAAAGGGCCCTACGCGTCGCCAACGACTATCAACGCGAGCGCGAGTACGTCGTGCGGCCGAATCCGCAAACCGGCCGCGACGAAATTCTGATCATTGACGAATTCACCGGCCGCCCCGGCGAAGGACGCCGTTGGCAAGACGGCGTTCATGAAGCGATCGAAGCCAAGGAAGGGCTGCAAATCCAATTCAACGACGGGCAGTTGGCCCGCGTGACGGCCCAATCGTTCTTCCGCCGCTACCCGCTGCTCTCCGGCATGACCGGCACCGCCTCGGCCTCGCGGCGCGAACTCCGCACGATGTATCAGGTCGACGTGATTCCGATTCCCACGCATCGCCCCATTCGCCGCACGCAACTGCCGACGATTGTCCTCGGCACGGCCGAACAGAAATGGCAAGCCGTGGTCGAAGAGGTCCGCACCATGAGGGCCGCCGGTCGGCCGGTGCTGATTGGGACTCGCTCGATCGACAAAAGCGAACGGCTCTCCGAACTCCTCACCGCCGCGGGCATTCCCCATGCGGTGCTCAACGCCCACCGGCTGCGCGAGGAAGCGGCGATCGTGGAACATGCCGGCGAGGCGGGCCATGTGACCGTGGCGACGAACATGGCCGGCCGCGGCACCGACATCGCCTTAGACAAAGCGGCTGAAGCCGCCGGCGGCCTGCACGTGATCGGCACCGAACTCCACGAATCGGCCCGGATCGACCGGCAACTCTTCGGCCGCTGCGCCCGCCAAGGCGACCCCGGCTCCTTCCGCCAATTCGCGGCCTTGGACGACGACATCCTCGAAGAAGGCCTCGGCCAAGCGACGGCCGCGCGGTGGAAAACAACCGGCGCCGCCACGGCCGACGCGACAACCACCGGCAAGCTCAACCACCACGCCCGCCTCTTCCGCAAAGCGCAGCGAAAACTAGAAAGCCGCCAATTCCTCACCCGCCGGCAACTACTGTACTACGAACAAGAACGCGAACGCTCCTACCAAGAAATGGGCCTCGACTACTGCCTCGATGCGCCAGGGTAATCACGGCGTCCGACTAAACCCTTCTCCCTCCGGGAGAAGGTGGCCGAAGGCCGGATGAGAGAGTTTCCGATGCTTTAAGTGTTAGCGCCGCCAGCTACTGGAGAAACATCATGGATGTTGCAACATTGTTTTCGACGATTTCCTTAGCCGCCAGCAACGCCAAGAAAGTCTTGGAAGCCTCAAAGACGTTGGCCAACGCCGAACTCAAACAGTTAATCGCCGAACTGGCAATGCAACTTGCAGATGCGAAGCTGCAATTGGCCGAATTGAGGCACGAATTGGTCCGTCTTCAAGAAGCGAATATGAACCTAACGGCGAAAGTTGAGAAGCCAAAACCGACAATGCAGTGGGGATGCTACAAATTTGACGGGCATCCCGGACTCTACTGTCCGAAGTGTTTCGAGCAAGAAGGCAAAATGCACCGAACCGCGCGTGCGATGAACGGTCATTTTTATCGTTGCTCAGTGTGCGGCGCGATGCACCCGACACATTGAGAAGCCTGTTCTCTTTCGTCGTTTAGGTGCGACCTAACGAGGTGCCGATGAGGATGTTCCCTAACGAGGAAGAACGAACAGTAGAGATCCAAGAGAAATTGCGCGAGCAATTTGAGTACTGCGAACAAATCTATCGATATTGGTTTGAAGCTGAAAAGGACCATTGGGCTGAACAGGCGAATTTGGACTCGCGAATCTGCGTGATGATCGGAGTTTTGCACGTTCAGTCGTTTAGGCTGTTTCGCTCCATTGTTGAGCAGTGTCGGCGTGGCGAAGCGTTCGGGGCAAGAATCCACGGAAGGAGTTTGTTCGAAACCGTTGCTGCTTTGCTGTTCATCATGAAACCGACGGTATGCATACGCCTAGAACCCATCCTGCGAAACGGAGTTCGCAAGTTTGACTCGGACGGTCGTCCGGCGACCAAGGCCATCGCGATCCCGCGTAAGCAATCGGTGGCAAAAGACAGGCTGAGCCGAGAGATGCGAAGCCTGCTCTACATGGGGCACTCGTTTATCGAGAATCAGGAGTTCTTGAGACGATGCGAAAACACGGACGGTCTTAAGACGCTCCGCCGGGGTATTAGGGCCGAGGTAAATCCGGCCGAGATCGCAAAGATTGAGTCAGACATCGGCCTGGAGTGGTCTTACGTACTGCGTAACCCGCCGTTCAGTTACTCGGGGCTTAAAAATCAAGCCGCTTGTGAAGATGCTGAACAAGCAGATGCTGAAGTGGTACAACACGATCTACAACTTCCAGTCACGCGACGTCCACGCTGCTAATGCTCTCGATCATTTGCACTTCGGCGGGGACGTTCCGGAGTTAGTCGCTATTTCCACCGATGATGAAGTCAGCCAAGCCTTGCAAGGAGCGGCGATCCAGTTTCGTGCGGTGATGGCCATCATGGAAGACTATGTAGGTTTCGGACCTGGAAATCCCAGTGCAATTGCTTGGTTTTACCGGGAATACGACAGAGTATTCCGTCGAAAGATACGGAAATAAGTTCGTGCTCATTTGTCGTAATCTTCTAGCTGACTGTTTCGCGGTGCGGCACGGAGGGGCTGTTTGCGAGGTTCGGCTTAATCCAGCCCTCTTGTCGCTCCGCGAGCCCGACAACGAGTTGTCGGGGCCGTCCTCGGAGCCGCTGAATCGGCGCATTCGGCGGCGTCTCTGACCCCGGCCGGTTTGGCTCCCTCGCTCCGTGCGCGATGTTGGGGATGCCGTCGGGCGGCCCACGGGGAGAGGGTGGGGGTGAGGGGATCGGTAAATGACGAAGCACGAATGACGAAGTGAAACCTTGCGCTGTTCGTCCTTCGGGCTTCGTCATTCTTTCTTTATTCGAGCTTCGAGGGTCGTCATTCTTCACTTGCCCGCCGCCCCTCACCCCCGCCCTCTCCCCGTTGGTCGAGCGTAAGTAATCTCCGAGCCCGCGCACGGGGCGAGGGGGCCAAACGGAAGTTTCTTTGGGTTCGTTGCTTTGAAGAATGCCCCGCTTCGCGGTTGTGTGCGTCGCCGTTGGTGGTTTGGGAACCCGGAGGGTTCCTGGCCAGTAGCCGGTGGTCGAGGCCCGCAGGGCCGAACACCACCGGAATGGTTCGCACCACGATCGATCGCACCCCGGCAGGGGTGCCGGAAAGCTCCTGCTTGGGCTTCGTTCTTCCGGCACCCCTGCCGGGGTGCAAACATCGATTTTTGTTCGGCTTCCGGTGGTGTCGGCCTTACTGCCTCAACCACCGGCTAATCGCCTTGAACCCTCCGGGTTCACAAACGGCCCATCCCGACGGAATCGCAACTCTCGTCTTTCGTCCCCCAAGTCGCCGCCCGCCGTTCCCGCAGTCTCCTGCTTCTTCTCCGGCCGTGGTCCTGCTCCACGCGAGGGCCTTCGCTGCGCGGCCCATTGCCGAAACCGTTCGCCGCAGCGGTTCGCCGTATCGGGCGGCGCAAAAAAAAGCCGCCTCCTCGGCGGGAGCGAGGAGGCGGCGGTGTCGGCAATCGGAAACTGATGTCGGTAGTCGCAATCGCCGAGCTTGGCTCTTGGGCAAGTCGGTGATTGTTCTCTACGGGCGGTCTGCCGCCGGCGGGCGAATTTCGACAACGACGCCGAGCCCTGACAAGGCGTCGTCGCGCGATTCACCGCACAAGCTGCATCCGGCCGCCGGAATGTCCGCCATGACGAACGTCGAACTCAACCTCAGCTACGCCTTAACGTTGCCGCCGCCGCGCTGCCTTCCAGACTTTGCTTCCTGATTGATCTTAGTCGGCTTGCCGGACGCCCGACGTTTTGGGCACAAGCGTCGGCCGGCCGAAGATCGAATCGCCGCGGGTCGTTCGCAGGGGTGTATCCGGTAGGAAGCAAAACCAGACGACAAACGCAGGGTTCAGGCTTCGCCTCAAGCGCCAACCCCGGCTGAGTTCTCGATCGCGCACGGACTCCCCGGCGCGGTAGTTCCGATTGCCTTCCAACTGCTTGAAGCGTCGGCTCTTACGGCCGATTCTTTTCGCGGGCGGCAGGCCTTCGGCACGAACTCCCCTCAACATATCAACCACGCGAATTCTTGCAAACTTTTTTGCGGGCCGACGCCGAAACCGCGCGGCGAACTTGCGCCGCTCGCCGGCCGCGACCGGCTGTCGCCCGTTGCTTGCGGCGGGGCCGGTCGTCAGAATGCTCGCTCGGCGTTTGGCGGGGGTGAGTGACCGCCGGCGTCGGGTGGCTGGGTCTGGAGCGTACTCGCGAAGCCCCAGTACTTCGACGCCATCACTGGGGCACCGCTAGCGCTATGCCCCAGCCACCCCGCTGATAAGACCTCGCCGCAAGCACAGTGTTTCCCTTCGTCCCAGGCTCGGCACGTTCCATGAAGATTGTTCCGCTCAACGATCGCGTCGTCGTCCGCCCGCAAGAAGCGGAAGCCCGCACCGCCGGCGGGATCGTGCTGCCGGAAGCCTCGCGCGAGAAGTCGCAACAGGGAAAGGTGCTGGCCGTGGGCGACGGCACCCGCATCGACGGCACCGACCGCCGCACGGAGCCGCAAGTCTCCGAAGGCGATCGGGTCCTCTACACCCCCTACTCCGGCTCGACCGTGGTGGTGAACGGCGAAAGCCTGTTGATCTTGAGCGAACGGGATATCCTGGCCGTGCTGGACTGAGTCAGGAGAACGGGTAGCCCAGGTTGCTCGCCAACCTGGGCGAAGCAAGAGGCAAGACTTGCTGCAGCGTGGATCTCGCCCGGCCTCTCGTAAACCGATGTTGCGAAAGCAACCTCGGCTAACCCGCTACGCAGGGTCGACTGTTGGCCACAGTGAATACCACGACCAATTTGCCACGTTGTCATCGCATTGCAAAGAGAACTTCCAGTGATCGGGGAGTCCGCTCTCCGGTTCATGCCACGAGTGAAATGCGCGTATTCCCAGAGGAAATAAATCAGCGTAAGGGTCGTCGCGCCCGTTTATCCCGCCGCCAATCGCCTCTACTTCACGGAAATGGATCCAATTAAATACGTATGGAAAACGGTCGGATGAAATTCGTAGCGAGACGAAGCCGTCACCAATTCTAATTTCGGAAATACTGAAATCGCCGACGCCTCCGTCGGATGAAACCAAGTTGGCTACTTCGCCGTATAAAAAGTTCTCGATTGGAGATGCCATCGGGTAACGTCACCGCCGAAGTGCCGTAAATCTGGCCACGGAGAACTTGCCGGGATCAAGTAAGTTCGAATTCTATCTTCGCAAAAACATCGTTGCCACGGATCAGCGCCAATCGACCCGCTGCGAACTGGGGCACCGCTTCGCTATGCCCCAGCCACCCGACGTTCCGGTCACCGGATACGCGTCGTCCGGCGAAAAAGTCGCCGCTTTGTTGATAGATTGGCCGCGCCGGCCCGTGGCGGGCGCGTTACTTCGTCGGTCGGGCGGGGATAGAATACCGGTTGCGGCCGGGCACTGTCGGCCGGCTTCCCTTTCGGCACCTTTCCGCGAGACATCTGTCATGCTTTGCCGTTCTTCCGTACTGCGGAGGCTCTTCGTCGGCCTCGTTTCCATCGGCGTTGTTTCTTTTTCACCGCCCGCGCAGGCTTCGGCCGACGACGCCTTGTGGGCCAAGCGCGATGCCGCCGTGGCGAAGGCCGTTGAGTTTCTTACGAAGGCTCAAACGCCTGAGGGGGCTTTCACGCCGTCGGCCGGTCCGGCGGTGACCGCTCTTGTGACGGCCGCGCTGCTCAAGAACGGTCGCACGCCCGACGACCCGGTCGTTGCCAAGGCTCTCAAGTATCTCGAAGGGTTCACACAGCCCGACGGCGGCATTTATCTGCCGGAGAGCAACCATCGCAACTACGAGACCTGCATCTCGATCGTCGCCTTTTCGGCGGCCAACAAAGACGGCCGTTACGCCAAGCTGCTTAAGGGCTGCGAAGCGTACGTGAAAGACCTGCAGTGGGACGAAGGGGAAGGGAAGGACAAGAGCGATCCGTTCTTCGGCGGCGCCGGCTACGGCAAAAGCAAACGGCCCGACCTCTCGAACACGAGCTTCTTGATCGACGCCCTCAAGGAAGCCGGCCGAGGGCCTGAGGACGAAGCCCTGCAAAAGGCGCTCGTGTTCGTCTCGCGCTGCCAGAACCTGGAGACGCATCACAACACGACGGAGTTCAGCGCCAAAAATCCCGACGGCGGTTTCTATTACACGCCGGCCGCCGGCGGCACGAGTCAAGCCGGCAAGACCGAACAAGGAGGCCTGCGCTCGTACGCGTCGATGACGTACACCGGGCTGAAGAGCATGATCTTCGCCGGCGTCGGGCCGGACGATCCGCGCGTGAAGGCGGCCGTCACTTGGCTCCGCGGCAACTACTCGCTGAAAGACAACCCGGGCATGGGAGACAACGGGCTGTTCTACTACTACCACACGTTCGCCAAAACGCTCGACGCGCTGGGCCAAGAAAAATTCGCCGACGCCGCGGGCAAAGAACACAGCTGGCGCGAAGAACTGGCCGCCGAGCTAGTGAGCCGCCAAAAAGAAGACGGCTCCTTCGCCAATGCCAACCCCCGCTGGATGGAAGGCGACCCGAACTTGGTGACGGGCTACGTGCTACTGACGTTCCAGTACTTGAAGCCGGGGAAGTAAGGGCGGCGGCCGAACTCGAACTCGTTCCGCGCGCCAATATCCTCCCCTCTCCCCTTGCGGGAGAGGGGCCGGGGGTGAGGGGTGATCGAATTCCACACTACGCTCGCCCGCGCCAGTAGTTTGGATCGCGTGAAGTGTGCGCTACGGCGACCACGCGAACGCCCGTCACCGTTTCACGATAGTGAACGACAAACGGAAATTTCTTGACGGGCGCGCCGCGAAATCCCTCGGCGTCGCGAGGCCAGCGTTCCGGCCCTTTTTCGATCGCGGCAAACACGCTGCGAACGGCGGCTAGAAATGCCGAGGCCGCGCTTGGGCTTCGTTCTAAGTACCAAGCCAAGCTCGCTTCCAACTCGGCGGCGGCTTCCGGATGAACGTCAAGCATGGCCCGAATTGTCGAGCATTTGCTGCAGTCGCCGGTCGACCTCGGACCACGGCACCGCTTGCACTTCGCCGGATTCTAATTCTTGCCAGCGGCGGCCGATTTCCTGTCGCCACTTGGCCTGCCGCTCGGCGTCGCCGCCTGAGGCGATCACGCTCTGCAAGAGATCGCCGGCTAATCGAATGCGATCGTCTTCCGGAAGATTCAACGCCGCGGTGAAGATGTCGTGCGAAGTCGGATTCATGTCTTCAGTTTAGCGCAACAGAGAAGCGACGACAAATGTTTTCGAATTACGACGATTTACGGCCGTAGCGCCTGAAGAATGGCGACAATCGCGATACCGGCGACAACGGTCATTGCGACGAGCGCCGCGAAACGTTCGGCGTAAGAGCGATCGCGCAAGCCCGGAAGTAGGTCGGCGATGCCGAGCCCGCCGAATTTGAAGAAGGCTTCTTGCACAGTTTTGACCCGTAGACGAGCGCCGCATTTGCCGCAGCGATTGTCGCGGACGCTGATTTGCCAATCGCAGTGAGGACAGCCGGCGGCGCGCGGGCCGGTCAACTTCTCTTGGATCAAGTCGACGAACTCGCCGAACGTGGCCCGGCGTTCCACCAGCGGCGAGACTTCGCCGCGCGGCAGGGAGATTCGAAAGCAGCGCTTGATTTGAAACAGCGCGTCGAGTTCGCTGAGGTCGCCGATTTCCCAATCGCCGACGATGCGATACGGATCATCGGGATGAAAGCGAAGTTCCGTGAAATGACAGGCGTCGGCGACGATCGCTTCAATCTTCCGAGCGATCTGCAAACGCTCCGCCGTCTCCCAGGCCTCGTCCGGCACCGGGCCGCGGTCTTGCATTTGCCGTTGGAGTGAGGCGACGTAGCAGCGACGGCCGTTGCCCCACCGCCACCACCCCTGCGCCTTCCACTCCGCGGTCTCAAGCGGACTGACGAGCGGTTTCAAAGCTTGATCCTTCCCGACTCATCGCGACAAATCGTTCGGCTCAACCGCAGGTCGCAGCTGTAGGCGTAACGGCCGCCGAAGTACTGCGTGTGGATCCAATGGAGCGGCTCGAAGATCTGCAGGAGCAACTCATGTTGCCGCGTGAAGCCTTGCCGAGCGTTGATCGCGCGATCGGCGTCGAAATAGATGGCGTCGTCGCCCCGGGCGTCGGCCTCCGCGACGCCTCGAATGTAGAAGCCGGCATAGGCGGCGACGTAGACCGCCAACAATAAGGCGAATCCCCAACTGAGCCGGCGTCGCAGGCGACCGGCCGGGGCAAGTTTTTCGGACGCCGCAGATGACTGGTCCTCCGCCATACAGGCACTTTATAACGGCGCGGCGCGACGAGCAATTGTGCGTCGCAGGGAATGTCAAGTTGCTTTTGGCCGGCGCAGATTTCGGGGTGGGAATCAAGGCGGTTTTTGGCCACGCGATTCTTTGCGTCCTGGGAAGATGGGGCGAATGCCTGCCGGCCGGGAAAGTGATCGCCGGCCAAAAGTTTCCTGGAACCCTTCGCGGAAATCGGGACAATACGCAATGCACCCATGCGCGCCGATCGACGCAGACCTTAGCCCCCGGTTCTTCAAACCGGGGGCAATCGGCGCCAAATCGCCGCGAAGCGCAACCACCACGTACTAGTGCACAGTCATCAAATAGATGAGGGGTGTCACGGGTGGCTCGTCCACCCGTGCCGGGAAACACTGGTGGGCAAGCCACCAGTGGCACCCAGCAAAACAAACGTGACTGTGCACTAGCCCCGACGCGCAAGCGAGGCGATATTCTGAATGCGATTCGACGCCAAAGCTGCAACTCATCCCACATTGCCCCCGGTTTGAAGAACCGGGGGCTAAGGTCCACATCCATGCATCACCTGAGCCAACCTTTAGACGACGTCACCCTCACCCGGCCTTCGGCCACCCTCTCCCGGCGGGAGAGGGGGTTATGCGCCACCGTTTTTAACATGGCGTTTTCTGTTCGGCGGCGCGGCTTATCGTCAATCGTTTTGCAATTACAATCGCGCTACGGTTACTGCGTGCAAAACGGAGGGGGTGCGTGCAACGAGAGTCGTTTTGCACGCATGACTTCACTTAGAACTAAGGGTGCGTGCAACCCGAGGGTCGTTGCACGCACTTGCGATTTTGGAGTTATTGCAAATCCGTTGCGATTAGGGAATCCGCAGCGCCGCGGACGGCGTTCCCTACAGAAGGCGATTTCTGTTCCGCAAATCGCACGATCATCAAGGCGAGCGGCCGGCGTCAGCCGGCTGTTGTGGACCGTCTGCGCGTTAGCGATCCCTCTGCTCTTTGCGAAGCCGGCCGGCGCCGATGATTGGCCGCAATGGCGAGGGCCCGAACGCGACGGCGTGTGGCGGGAGACCGGCGTCGTCGAAAAATTCGCCGGGCCCGAAGTGCCGATCCTGTGGCGCACGCCGATCGGTTCCGGCTACAGCGGCCCGACCGTCTACGAGGGTCGCGTCTACGTGACCGACCGCATCGTCGAGCCGGCCCAGCAAGAACGGGTGCATTGCTTCGATGCCCGCGACGGCCGGACGCTCTGGTCGTTTACCTACGACTGCCCCTACGCACGAGTGGGCTATGAGGCCGGCCCGCGGGCCAGCGTCAGTTGCCACGAAGGCAAAGCCTACGCGCTCGGCACGATGGGGCATCTGCATTGCTTCGACGCCGCGACGGGCAAAGTGTTGTGGAAGCACGATCTCGACACTGAGTACAAAATCGAGATGCCGATCTGGGGCATTGCCGCGTCGCCGCTCGTCGAGGGTGACTTGCTGATCGTGCAGGTCGGCGGCGAGAAGGCCTGCCTCGCGGCGTTCGACAAGACGACGGGTGCCGAACGTTGGACGGCGCTCGACGACGATCGAGCTTCCTACGCCGCGCCGATCATCGTCGAGCAAGCCGGCCGACGCGTGCTCGTCTGCATGACGGGCGACAACGTGCACGGACTCGATCCGCAAACCGGCAAGGTTTATTGGACCGAACCGTTCCCGCCGCAGAACATGCCGATCGGGATTTCAACGCCGGTGGTGTCCGGCAATCGGGTGTTCTGCACGTCGTTCTACGACGGCTCGTTGATGATCGAACTCGACCCGCAAGCAACGACGGCCAAGACCTTGTGGCGTCGCAAAGGGGCGAGCGAAAAGAAGACTGACGCGTTGCATTCGATCATCGCCACGCCGCTCTTCTTGGGCGACTACGTGTACGGCGTCGACAGCTACGGCGAACTGCGCTGCCTCGACGCGAAGACCGGTGATCGGCTCTGGGAAGACAAGACGGCCGTGCCGCCGGCCCGGTGGAGCAACATTCACCTGACCGTCAACGGCGAACTGGTGTGGATGTTCAACGAGCGGGGCGAGTTGCTGATCACGAAACTTTCGCCGCAGGGGTTCACGGAGATCAGTCGGGCAAAGCTGATCGAGCCGACGACGGATCAATTGCGACAGCGAGGCGGCGTCTGCTGGTCGCACCCGGCCTATGCGGGCCGGCACGTGTTTGCCCGCAACGATAAGGAACTGGTGTGCGGGGATTTGGAGCGGAGGTAATGAATCAGCCCCCCTCATCCGCCGCTGCGCGGCACCTTCTCCCGCCAGGGGAGAAGGAAATGAACGCAGTCTCCCGCCAGGGGAGAAGGGAGGGCTTCACTTCTTTCGGCGTTCGCGTTCGTAGCGGATCATGCAACCGATGGCGACGGTTTCTTTCGTCGCCGGCGGTTTGCCTTGTTGGATTTGTTTGAGGGCGTCTTCGAGATAGCGCTTCTTCACGAGGGCCGCGCTGCTCTGGTCGTCGAAGCCGCCCATGTAGGCGATCTTGCGATCTTTGTTGATGATGAAAAACTCAGGCGTGAACGTGGCGCCGTAGTCTTTGGCGATTTTTTGCGTGTCGTCGTAGAGATAGGCGAAGGGAAACTTCTTGGCGTCGGCCCGTTTTTTCATGGCCGCGAGGTTGTCTTCGGGGATCTTGTTGACGTTCACGGCGACGAACGCGACTTTCGATTTCTGATCGGCGTACTTCTTGGCGAACTCGATGATGCGGTCTTCGTACTCCGTGGCGACGTCGCAACTGTTGCAGGTGAAGCAGAGGATGACGATGTCTTTGTCCTTGAGGTCGTCGAGCGAATGCTTCTTGCCGTCGATGCCCGGCAGGTTTTTCCAAGCGGGGGCTTTGTCGCCGACGCTGAGCACCGGGTTGTAGTCGCCCGCCGACGCCGCCGGGCCTGCCGACAGGCTCAAGCCGGCGCACGTGACGAGAAAGGACAAAGCGCGAAGCGATGCGAGGCGCGACATGTTGGTTCCGAAAGGCGGGAAGCGGGCGGGGTGCGACGGGCGGGATACTCGCATTGTAGCGCGCCGAAGGTCGCCCGGGGTATGGTCGACTTTTCGAATTTACGCGTAGGCCGACGGTTATGCGTTGGTCATGTCGTCGGGCTTGGCGGCGGCGGTTCGAGGATGAGCATCGTCAGCTCCGGCGGGCAGAAGAACCGCAGCGGCAGTTTGCCGGAGGTGCCGCGGCCGACGTGCAGGACCGTCGGCGGTTCGTAAAACACGCCCGACGCGTAATGCACCCCGTAACGGCTGGGAGCCAAGATCGGGCCGAGCCACGGGAGCCGAATTTGGCCGCCGTGCACGTGGCCGGCGAGCATCAGATCGAAGTCGTGTTCGCGCGCCCAGGGGTATTGGTCGGGCGTGTGGCTGAGTAAGAGCCGCAGCGTTTGCAGCGGTCGGCGGCGGGCGGCGATCGGCGGCCGCGGCGGGGGCCCGAGCCACGGAAGTTCGTTGCCGCACAGCAGGACCTCGGCCTCGCGGACTTTCACGGTTCGCTGTTGCGTGCCCAGATCAACGAGCCCGGCCGCGGTCAGTTGCCGGCGCGTTTCATGGTGGTCGATCCGAATGTCGTGGTTGCCCAGCACGAAGTACGCGCCGTGCGGAGCTTGGAACTTCGCGAAGACCTCGGTGAGATACTCGCGGCACGGCTCCTTTTCGACGAGGTCGCCGGTGAAGGCGACGAGGTCGGGCCGGAGCGATTGCGTGACTTCGGCGAAGTGTTCGTAGATGCGGCGATCGAGTTCGCCGGTGAGATGCAAGTCGGTGAGGTGCGCGATCCGCAGCCCGGCGAGCGCGGCGGGAAGTCGGGGAATTTGCAGCCGCTTCGTATGCACGGCCAAGTGCAGGGCCTGATTGCCGGGCACTTTGTCTAAGAGGCGCGCCCGAGCCGTGTGCATGAGCGGCGGCGCGAGCAGCTTGCGGAGATCGGTCAGTTGCGCTTCGTCGGAAAGCAGTTGATCAGCCTCTTGAAACGTGAGGCGACGCACGAGCCAGGGCAGGAACCCGACGATCGTATTGACCGCGCAAAGCGCGACGTACGGCTTGAGCCATGTCGGCAGGTCGCGATCGGGCGGTGATATCGAACCGATCGAGATGCCGTAGTGCGAGGCGATGCGAACGGCCGCCCAGATCACGGCAGCCGTGCTGCCGAAGGCGATCACGCTATTGATCACCTTGGAGAACGGCTTAATCCGGCGATAGTCGTACGGCCGCGCGTGCAGATTGTTGTTGAGCCAGAGGAGCCACGACATGTGGCCCGGCACCGCCAAAAGCGCCAACCAAGCGTAAGGGTCGATCATCCCGGAAGCGCCGCCGAAAGAGTTGAGGCGGTCCTGTGCGAGGCGGCGCTATTTCAAAAACTTCTCGACCGTGTCGAGCAACTGGTCGAGGCGGAACGGCTTAT
>JAFLCO010000147.1 GCA_017303535.1 Planctomycetota bacterium | reverse complement strand
TCGTCTTTCATCCGAACAGCGTCGTACGAAGGTAGGCCGTGGCCCGCCGATCCAGAGATCGGCGGGCTTCTTCGTGCGCCGACAGGCACAACATTCGCTCGATTGCCGCGCTCGCGTCGTTGCTACAGCTGCCGCTCGAAATCGCGGACGAACGCCGACGCGCTGATTCCCAACGCGATGCACCACCAACGTAGCTGCACGAGATCGAGACGGCGTTCCCCCCGTTCCACCTTGCTCACGTAGGACTGCGTTTGACGCAGCTTTTTCGCCAATTCAACCTGCGTCACCCCCGCCTGCTCCCGCGTTTCACGAAGCAGTCGCGCAAAAACGCGGTAGTCGGAAGTAAAAGTGGATTTCGGCATGACGGCCCGTTGATGGAGGACGGGCCGAATGGTAAATTCCGAAGAGGAATAGTCCTAAATGGACTATTGTTGCCAGGTGAACCGGAGTGTCCTATGGTGCCCGCATGCACGCGTTCCCGCTTTCCGTGTGACGGATGCCACGGGCAAATACTTCGGCTTGGTCATCGCCTACGTGCTGCCCGGCTTCGCCGCGTTGTGGACCCTTCGACCGTATTCCCCTACCGTCCGCGCATGGATGGAAACATCCGCCTCGCTCCCGGCGGGACTGGAGTCGGTGTTCTTCGTGACGCTGGCGTCCACCGCGGCCGGCATGACTATCAGCGCGCTTCGCTGGGCCGCGATCGATTCCCTGTTCGCCCTGTCGGGAGTACGCCGTCCGGCCTGGAACGATGCTCGTCTGCAGCAAAACGTCCTGGCTTGGGAAGTCGTCGTCGAAGCGCACTACCGGTATTTTCAGTTCTACGCCCACATGGCGATCGTGCTGCCTTTCATGGCCTTCAATCTTTCCTTGCCCGCCTTGCCCGTCGCGGTGCTCACCTTCGTGTTCGAATGCCTGTTTCTCGCCGCCGCACGTGACGCACTGGCGAAGTATTACGCGCGTGCGACGCGACTACTCGGTACCGTCCCCATTTCAAAGGAACTTGGCCATGACCAACGGCAATCACAAGAATCGTCCCGTCAAAGACAGCGGTAAGAGCGACGGCACACCGAAGCCGACGGTGAAGACAACGAAACGGCGCACGAAGTCGAAGTAGTCGCGAACCACGGGCAATTCCCTGCATGCCATGCCGGTCGCGCTGCGACGGTTTGCCGTATCGGGCGAACATCGACATCGGCGTCCCTAGATGGGCCGCCGTCGGCATGGGACGAGCATGTCGTCACGCTCCGCTCTATTTCGTCTTCAGCAGCCTTCGGAACCATCCCGGCGACCTTGGTCGCATCGGACGTCCCGCTTTTTTTTCGCCACGGTTCTTGGCGCCCGCGGTCTTGTCGACAGGACCGACCGGCTTGTTCGGCTCCGGAAGCTGGCGCTGCAAATTCTGCATCAGGAAGTTCGATTCGCGAAGGCGGTCGTTGAGGGCAGCGATTTGTTCGTCCTTCGCTTTCAATTGTTCGTCCTTCACTCGGATTTGTTCGAAGAGCCGCTCCTCCGCCTTTTCCTTCGCGTCGGTCACCCGCTGCATGAGAGAAAGCCACTCCGGCGACTCCCCTGCCGCGGGCGCCCCGGACTTGTCGTCGCCTGAAGACGGCACGGCATCACCGAGTTCCCGGCGTACGAGTTCTTCGGTGACGCGCCACGTGAATTGGACTCCGGCGGACGTCAGACTTGCCACGTCGTCAACACTCGGTTCGATTTGCGATCGATCGGGATGCGTCGGCTCATCGGCAATGGCCTTAATCAGGCGTCGAATTTTGTGCGGAGAATGGCCGGTTTTTTCTGCGACTTCACGGATGGTCAACATAGCGTCGACAAGGCTAGCACAGTCCCCTCTCTGCATGCCACGGTTCGCAGCTTGCAGGCGTCGGCAATCGAGGTTCCCGTAGTCGTTCGCACGACCCATCGCATGGGTTCGCAGTAGCGTTAACATCGGCTCCCAGAGCCGATACTCCCCTCTTCCAACCACCCCTCGCACCAGCGTTGGCGTGCGTAGCAAAAACAGCATTCGGTGCCGGTCAACGATGCTCGCATGTGACGGGTTCCAGCAGCCGTCGCATCATCCCTGGTCGCGACCCTTCGCGTAACGGCCGACACACGTTCGCACGATGGTTGGCACGGCTTCAGTAGGGGATAGTTTCGGTGACCACGAGAACGGTCTGCGAACGTTGGCATTCCACACGGTCGCGACGTGCGGCAGGGGTGATGCAATCCCCCGGTGGAAAGGCGATCGCAAACGTCCTGCTAGCCCTGACGAAGAGGGCGTTCTAAAATTAGGCGTCGTTCGCTGTGATTCTTCTGGTCAACCGGCGTCGGAGTACTCCCCATGGCCAAGGTGTTCGTCATTCCATTTCATCACATTGACTGGCGGGACATGATCGCCCCACCGTCCATCGCCGACGGCATGGACGAGAATGTCCAGACCGTTCCGTGCACGAGGGAGCAAGCGGCACGGGCATTCCGCAAATCGGGCTGGGAAGGGGAAGGCCAACTCGGCGTCATTTGGTTGCCGCCGTTTGTGTTCGAGAGCGGCGACACGCAAGGGGAGTGTATCTGGCACGTGAAGCAGCCGAACAACGGGACGTCGTGGCTGCTGGCCGCCGAGCCGTATGATTTCCCCGGGTTCAAAACCCACGGCGTCCAGTGGCAGCCTCTGGAAGTGTAAGAGGGGAGCGGGACTGCGGCACTCGTCCGCGGCGCACGAGACTGTCACCTCCGTCAACCGTTTTCTTCCGGATCGAGGTCGCCATGCTGGTAGAATCCTGCGCGTGTCTTCGCGCGAGTCCCGCCCCGGCGTTCCGCCCCGATTCCGTTTGCCGGGAATCGAGCAACTAGGCTTTGCTCAGCTTTCCGTTATCGAGACGGCGTTGTATCCGCTCGATCGCAGCAGCGACGGTCCTACATCGTTCGCAACGAGCTACACGTACAGCGACGCAGTAGGGAAGCGGCAACGTGCGGAAGTGAAGGTCGGATCGGCGTTTGAGCCCCTCAAGGCGAACGACGATTTTTACCTATGGTCGCTCTTGTCGCTCACGCTGCAACACAGCGACAGCCACACGCTCAGCGCGTCGCCGTATTGGCTGCTCAAGAACATGGGACTGCCGAGAGGCGGCTTTCAATACGGCCAGCTGCGACAAGTCGTCGAGCGGCTTGCCCAGACGGTCTACAGCAATACGGGTTTCTACAACCCCATCTCCCAGGAACACGAACGTTGGACGTTCACGTTTTTCTCTTCGCACTTGCCAGAAACGCTGGACGAAGACCGGCTCTGGAAAATTGTTTGGAATCAGCCATTCATTGACGTCTCGCGTGCCACCGGCGGGCGACTGCTGTTCGATCTCGAGTTTTTCCATTCGCTCGGTTCGCCCGCAACGCGGCGACTGTTTCTCAAATTGTCCGATCGCTTTTACCGTACGAGCCGCGTTCACCTCGACGTCGACGATTTGACGATCAACGGGCTCGGCCTGGCGGCCGACCGCCCGCTCAAAAAACGCAAATACGATCTAACCCGCTGCATCGAGACGCTGTTGGAGCATCGCATTATCACGCTTGGTAGGGGACAGACCTCTGTCAAAGAGCTGTTCTACAAACGGGAGAAGGGCCGATACGTCGTCGTGTTCTACAAAGGCCCGTACTTCGAGAAGGCGATCGCCGAGGGCTCGAAAAAGGATGTGACGGACGACCCGCTCTTCGGTCCGATGCAAAGCATCGGTGTCGATGAGCCGATGATCCGGAAGGTTCTCAAAAACTGCCAGCGGAGCATCATCGAAAGGTGGTTGAAAATCACCGAGGCCGCGACGAAGGACAAGCCCGCAGGATTCCCCGGCTTCAAAGTGTCACCGGCCGCCTTCTTCGTCGACGGCGTCCTCAATGAACGCATGCCGCCCGACTGGATGTATCAACTCGAAAAATCTCAGAGGCAGAAGGCCCACGAAGCAGAACTCGCCAAGATGAAGGCCGTTGAGCGGCTCTTGCAGGCAGATTACGAGCGCCAGCGACGAGAGGCGCTTAAGACGTTCGTGCAGACGCCTACAGGTAGGAAACTGTACCAAGCAGCCTATGACTTCCGCCTCGCTTTCAATTTGCGGCAGGGTGATCCTTCGGAAGTTGCGCAACGAAACGCCGACGCGGAAGCCTTGGAATACTTGGGGCGTTCGGACGAGTTTTCTTTCCCTGAAATGTCCGTGTGGATGCTCGCCGAGAAGATTAAAAGCTGATGTGGCAAAGACGGGAACACTACGCTTCGTGCTTGCTTCCAAGTATCGGCGGAATCCGGACCTTTTTTACTGCCAGCCTATCGGTGGAATCCGGACCGACTATCGGTGGAATCCGGACCTTTTTTGACACGCGACTTTCAGGAAGCGGCTCTCAGACTCATAAAATCGATGTCACCATCGCTCCTACAAAGAATGTATCAAAGTAATGTATTTATAAGCAAAGGCGCGGCGGCGCTGACGATGCTTTTAAAGAATGATTGGACGACGATTTTGAATCGGCGCAAGTGTGCATTGTCGTTCGGTCTATCGCGTCGCCCGCGGAGGGGCGACGACGAGCGCGGATCTCCTCAAGGAAACACCTCCCGCACCAGGACCGACATTGCGGTCACGTGCGGGGGCTGCCGAGGAGGCCGCGGGGCCGGAGGCCCGACAAGCGCGGCACCCGGCAGCAAAGATTCGCCGCTACCAGGAGGCCACCGCTCGGACGGCTTCGCCGCCGAGGCCACCCCTTCCGACTCGTCGGCCTCGTACCTCGGACAATCGACGGCTCCACGGGTGGCCTCGGCTACCGCTGCGCGTCCGCCTCGCGGGGCCTCGCACTCCGCCGCCGTCGCGGAGGCGCGGGAGCGTCTCCTCCTCTCCGGGCAGTCGCCCGGACGTCTCCTCCCACGGCCTTCGGCCGTGTTACGCCACCAGCGCTGTTCGGACGAATTCCCATTCCTCGCCGCTGACATTTTCCGGCTGGCGATCCTTGAAGCGGCCGTCGAACATGGTCCGCGACCATGCGAGCCGCACCGGGCAACGCTGTGCGAGTTCGATCACCGCCTGCTGCCCTCCGGCGTCTCCCTCGGGATCGGCATCGAAGAGCACCGCTGCCGTGACGCCAAGTTCGCGGCACCAGCGCGCGATCCTATCGGCCTGGGCCGTCGTAATGCGGTTGCTACACACTGCAAACGCCGGCACCCCGAGCGCATCGAGGCGGATCGCGTCGTTCGGGCCCTCGACGACGATCACGTGCCGCAACGCCTGGATCGCTTCGCGCGTCGCCGGGTCGGCGAGCCGATGCTGCCCAAGCACCTCTAAACCTCGATGGTACCCCTTGACGAAATGGCATTTCTCAGGAGATACGCCGGACCGATCGCCCGCTTGCCAAATGGCATACTTTTCCTCGAATTGCGGATCTCGTCCAAACCAGGTTAGGACGCGCCCTTGTTCGTCGTGGACGGGATAGCAAATCCGGCCCCGCATGCTCCCGCCGGTTTTGTCGCCGCCCGTGTTATGCGGCAAGTATCCGACTTTCCACTTCGCACAGAGTTCCGGGGTCAGGTACGGGCGGCGGCGGAAGTAGCTAGCCGCCGACGGACTCATTGCCATCGGGTCGACGACGAATTTTTCGTGAAGGTCAACGACCGTGCGGGCCCGCTCGTTGAGGCTCTCGACGAGCGGGAGGTTGACCTTCACCGGTTCGCTCACCCTTGGTTTCGCAGGCGCTCCCGCTACGGCGGGCTGCGCCGAGAGGGGAGTACCACCGGCGATTTCCTTGAGGTCGGCCAGAATGGCCTTGAAGCGCTCGCCGCGGGGACGGCCGTTCATGTGATCCCCAGGTTTCACGAGATCAATGAGGCCGACCAGGTTGCCGCCGCGCTTGTGCTCGCACTCGTAGCGATGGCAACACCACTTCTTAGCGTCATCCTCGATCTTGATCGCCAGCGTCCGGTCGCCGGTTGGCTCCGTTTTTGAGCAATTGAGAAAGCAGCGCGTTCGGACTTCGTCTCCGACGCGCTGGATCGCGTCGAATGGGACGCCGTAGAACCGCATCACATCTTCGACGCTGACGCGTCGAACCAGTTCATCCACGTTGACAGATTCGCGAGACGGTCGGTTCATGGTCTGCACAAAGAGTGGGGCGAATGCTACGCTGGCCGTTCCGCTATGACAAGCACGTTCACGACCTCACGGGATATTGAACTGCTCACGTCGCTCGTGATGTCGCCGTTGACGACGGCTCAATTGCTCAAACTATCGCAGACGTTCGCCGCAGGCCCTTTCTCATCCCCACGAACGCTCCTCGATCGCTTGCAGCGTCTCACCCAGGGCGGATTTATCCACCGCCATCCGTTGGCGATTCTTTCGGGGCGAGGAGGTGGCCTTCCGCATTATTACAAGTTGACGCCCGCGGGGTTACGGATGCTCTATGGAGAAGATGCCCGGCCCCCGAGCAAACGGTTCTTCGCACCGGTGGCGGTTGCCCGCCATCACCATACCCATTCGCTGAGCGAGTTTCTCGTGACGACGGCCGTGGCCGCCCATCGGCACGGCTTCCGCCTTCACGACATCCATCCCGAGAACATGCTCGTGCTCGACGTCAACGGTGAGTTGTTGATCCCTGATACGCGTTTCGATCTTCTCGGTACCGGTGGGCGTTTTCAGTTCCTGATCGAGCAGGATTGTTCGACGGAGACGATCCGGTCGATGAAGCACGATGACACGATCCATCGCAAGCTACGCCTGCATGACGCATACCGGGACTTAAGCGCGGAGCGCCACCGTGTGGTATTTGTCACGAGCCGCAGTCGAGAACGACTGAAGAACATTCTCGACGCAGCCGCGGGTGTCGTTCGTAACCAGGATCGGACGTTGTTCCTCGGGATCTACTTGGCGGATTACGTCCATGCGGCGGATCCGGTGAGGGAATCGCTATTTTTGGACCACCGGGGGCGGCGGCATTCGTTGCTACCGCGGCTGGACTAGCCGTGTCACCGCCGGGAGTTGCCGCGATAGGGGGCATGACCGATACTGAATGATCGGCTCGCGGACGTCTGTCGCCCCACGGGAGAGAGTTGCATGCACAACATCCTCAAATATCCCCCGCAATTCGATCTGGATCGCTTTCAACCTCGTCCGACTCTGCTCGTTGGACCCACGGTACAACTGGAGCCGCTGAATCCGACGCATGTTGAAGAGTTGAGTCTCGTGGCGAAGGAGGACACCTTCTTCCATCTGATGTACGACGGCCCGACATATTTCCAGTGGGGACTTCCGACGTTAGTCCAGAATCTGATTGCGGCCCAAGAAGAGGGCACGGTTTTGCCGTTTGCCGTCATACACCTTCCGTCGAAGCTCGCCATCGGAATAACCCGTTACTTGCATATCCAACCGAAACACCGCAGGCTCGAGATCGCGACATGGTTCGCCAGTGATTTCCATGGGACGGGAGTGAACACCGAGTCCAAATACTTGCTCCTCCAACATGCGTTCGAAACCCTGAAGTACCTCCGCGTAGACTTCAAGATCGACAAGCGGAATACAAACTCAGTACGAGCAGTGGAACGAATCAAGGCCGTTTTCGAAGGCGAGATCAAGAAGGATTGCGTCCTGCCGGATCAATGGCAGCGAACATCCATGCAGTTTCGAATCTGCGATGACGAATGGGAAGGCGGAATCAAGTCGCATATTTTGAGCCTTATGGACTCGTACACCAAGAGCGCGGAAGAGCAGAAGGCCGTATCTGATCGCATAGCGAAGCTCTATGTTTTCGCGGAGGAAGTTCTCAAGAAGAGATCTGAAGAATTAGACAAGTTACGAACGAAAATAGATGCGGCGATCGTCGCGAACCATGGCCAGCTTGCGCCGCAATCGCCGGAAAATGCATGATTGCTCACCGGACTCGTGATACTATCGGCACGTGCCAGAGCGCAGCGACCACCTTACGTCGGCATTCCTAGCGGGCGCAGGAACCAGCGATTTGAATCTGCTGGTCGAATCCGTCACGACCTTTCTTCATTGCGAGATTCGAGCGTTAACGTCGCACATCATCGAATGCCAGAACGTCTCGCAGCGGTTGCAGAACCTCGCAGCAGACGGTATCGACGTACAGTTGGAATCTAGCGAACGACGGCTTCTTGCCCCTGGGACTGCCCAGCGGCTGGTCGATCGCTGTGAACAGCATTTAGTGCGCGAGGCACCCAATGCTCCCGTTCAGGATCCGGTGTTTCAAAATGTTGCATGGGTGTGCGCCGTCGCTCATGACTTGCTGCCGGAATTGATTCGTGACGCTCGGGACTTTCAAGACATCGACCGCGTGAAGCGACTGGAGTCCGTGTATTTGTCCATTCATGATTGCATCACGCGCCTCCTGAAGCCGGGGAAGTAACGGTACTCACTCATAAACTTGACTACCAACGTCCTGCCTCTACCCTAAAATCCTGCCGCACTCGCCGCGAAAACCGCGGGGGCCATCGCGTCCCTACGCGTCACCGTCACCACGACCCTTCGGATTTCGAGCGTCAGGGTTCGTGTGGTGCGACCCATGGCCTCGCCGAAGGCCGGCGGACTCGCAAGGTCCGCCCCGTCTACGGCGACGCGACGGTCGAGCGGAATTACGATGTCGGCAGGTTACCCCGGCTCGAAAGCCCGCACGTTCTCGGGCCGGGTGTTTCCGTGCTATGCTCGGTTCGTGCTTTCCCGGCTTGCCACTCCGGCTGACAACGTTCGGGGCCCACAATACCTGACGGCCGCTCTGACGGCCCTGCACAGGTCGTTTCGCGGACGATCGCCGTGGGAGCTTTTGATCGGCCGGGATGCCGGACAAACTGGCCTCTACACGCGCACGAGCCGGGCATTCACGCCGCTCGTGCACGGGCAGTTACAAGCGGCATATCCTGACTTGCGTATCGACGGCGTGTCCGATGACGTCTTCGCTCCGCAGGAGCATGATGTCTGCATGTGGGCGCGGCTGCGACTCATGCCGGATGCCGCAGTGCTCGTGACATTCGACCAATTGGTCGACCGTCAGGAGCATCAATTCGTCGACCCGCTGGCGGCGGTTTTGACGGCTCTCACCTCGAAGAAAGGGGAGCGGCTGCGCCCGTTCGTCTCCGTGCTCGTGAAACCTCCCCGCCGATACTGGAAACGGCGGATTCGCCGGCAAGTCGGCGACGCCGAGAAGTTGCGAGGAGCGGTTTGGACCGTCGACGTGCGGGTCGCGGTCCTCGGGCCGCCGACACAACGTGAAGCGGTCGTCGGCAAGCTGCACGAACTGGCCGGCGTCTTCGCACATTTTCTTAGCCCCGGAGGCGGGAGCGTGAAACTTTCGGGAATCCGGACGGGGGAACTACCGGAGCGCCTCGCTTGGCGCCGGCGTTGGCTGCTCTCGCCCGCGGAACTTGCCTTGCTGTGGCACCCACCGACTCAGAGCGTTCGCACGCCGCAGCTGCGCACGAACGATTCGCGAGAGTTTGAGCCGCCCCCGGCGGATCGCTTACCGACGCTTGGCAAACATTCGGACCTGGCCGTGCTCGGACGAACGGCGTTCCGCGATCGCCGCGACGTTTTCGGGATCCTGCCGGACGACCGCTTTCGACACGTGTACCTCATCGGCCAGACGGGCACGGGCAAGTCGACGCTCATGCTCAATCTTGCCGCGGCGGACATCGCCGCCGGCCGGTCCGTCATCCTGCTCGATCCGCACGGTGATCTTTGCGACCATCTGCTTTCGATCGTACCGCCGCGAAGAACGAACGATGTCATTGTCTTCGACCCGAGCGAACCGAACCCCGTGGGCTACAACCCGCTTGCCTGCGGCGACCGACGGCAACGGGCGCTCGTCGCATCAGCGGTCGTAACGAGCTTCCGCCGCTTGTTCGGGGATAGCTGGGGGCCGCGGCTCGAACACATCCTCCGCAACTGCATCCTGACGTTGCTGGAGAACACGGGCACCACGCTCCTATCGCTGCATCGCCTGCTGACGGACGAGGGGTACCGCAAAGACTTGGTCGGCAGATTGCAGGATGAGGTCGTGCGCGGGTTCTGGCTGCAAGAGTTCGATTCCTGGAAGCCGCAATTCCGCGCAGAGGCAATCGCACCGGTGCAGAATAAAGTCGGAGCTCTCGTCACACACCCGCTGCTGCGTAATGTCCTGGGCGACGCGTCGGCACGGTTAGATCTGCGCGACGTCCTCGACACGGGCAAGGCCCTCGTCTGCAACCTCAGCAAAGGGCGGCTCGGCGACGACGCGGCGAATCTATTGGGATCCTTGCTCGTTGCCGGGGCGCAGTTGGCGGCCATGAGCCGGGCCGACCAGCCGGAAGCGGAACGCGTGCCGGCGTATCTCTTCGTCGATGAGTTTCAGAATTTCCTAACGAGTGAAACGATTCCGACGCTGCTTTCCGAAATGCGCAAATACCGCCTCGCGATCACGATCGCCCATCAGCATCGGGGACAGCTCGACGAGGCGACGGCCGCGGCCGTCTTCGGCAATGCCGGAACGCTCGTTGCCTTCCGCCTGGGCCAGGACGCCGACGTTTTTTCGGAGCAGTTGGGCGGGGACTTGCTGCCTGATGACCTTCGGTCGCTTCCCAAATACCACGCTTATACGCGATTGCTCATCGACGGCTTCCCCAGCCGTCCATTCTCGATGCGGACGCTTCCGCCGCCGCAGGGATCGGCGGCCCGCAAGGACATTGTGCGGCGCACGAGCGGGCAACGCTACGGCTGATCGGATGGTCGCCCTCATTGCGCGGTCGTGGCATAATTCACCTATGGAACTATTGCCGCGCGAAATTGATCGAGACCTATACTGCCACCTGCTGGAGGCGTTCCGACCGCGGTTGGTTGCAAACAAGTATTTCGTCTATCGGCTGCCCGATGGCCAAAACCGCGTCTTATGGCGACAGGACCGACGATATTTCAGTGCCGTGGAGCCAACTGGCGCAGAATCGCCGCCCATGCTAGGCTACGGGTATGACGCCTAAGCTCACTCCCGAACAACGGTATGCCCTCGATCACAGCGACGGCCCCGTCCCCGTCGAAGACGAAAAGACGAACCGCGTCTATTTTCTGGTCGATGAGTCGAGGTTCGCGAGCATGCAGCAGCAAGAAGACCTTGCAGCGATTCGAGAGGGGATTGCAGACGCGGCGGCGGGCCGCGTTTCGTCCCTGGACGATGCCATGGCGCGCGTCCGGGAGAGCATTGGCCTGACTCGCGAATAAATGGCCTTCCGCGTCGTGATCACCGGCCGGGCCGTGCGCGACATGACGGAGGCCGCCCAGTGGTGGGCGAGGGAACGCTCGGTCGAAGAGGCCGCCCGTTGGATCGACGGTCTTGAACGCGAACTCCGAACATTGGCGCACTCTCCGCTCCGTTGCTCGCTGATCGCCGAGCACAAACAATTCTCGCAAGCGCTGCGGGAACTCCATTTCGGCCTCGGTTCCCGGCGGACCCACCGTGCGATTTTCGCAGTCAGTGACGACGTCGTTCTCGTATTGGCGGTTCGTCACGAGAGACGAGACGGTTTGCACCCCGACGATCTCGCGTAGCCGCGAACGCCTTCGCTACTTTGCCAAGACTTGAGACTTGTGGCACGATGCCGTCTCCCGCCTCCCCATGGCCAAGGAGCAGTTTGCTTATCCGGCATCCGAACAACTCTTCAAACAATTGGAGCACCTCAGCCAACGCTCGGGGGTGAGCAGGGCGGCCGCCTTTGAGGACTGGCTTACCGCGATGGTCTGCGCGTTGGCCGCCGAAACGAAAGAAGGGGAATACCTCGCGATGGTCGAACGGCATAAAGCCGGCAAGGCAGGCCGCCGCGGCGTCGACCTGATGGGGCAGATGTTCGGGCAGCTCGTCACCGCGATGAGTGAAACGGACGCCGACGTTCTCGGCGACCTCTTCCAAGGGAGTATCACCTACGGCGAGGCCGGGCAGTATTTCACTCCCGAGGCGGTGACGAAGCTTCTCGCCCAATTGTCGATCGACCCGGACGCACGGCCCGAAAACGGCAAGCCCCTTCTCGTCAACGATCCCTGCTGCGGGACGGGGCGCATGCTGTTGGAGGCCTCCAACGTCAATCCGTACGTAGAACTCGTCGGCCAAGACATCGACGCCCGCTGTACGAAGATTACGGCGATCAATCTGGGCCTGCGCGGTCGGTATGGGTGGATTGTCTGCGGCAACAGCCTGTCGGGCGAGACGAAGTTTGCGTACCGCGTCGGCTCCTTCTACCACGAGTCGCCCGCCGGCCGTCGGCGCGGCGTCATCCGCGACGTTGCGCCCGAGGAGACGCCGGTGCCGGTGCTTGCGACTCGCACTCGACGCCAGGTATCGGACCTGCTGGCGGAACATTCGCCGGAGCCCCCGAAATCGTCGGCTACGGGGCCGATCATCGAGGTTCCCCCGTGGCTCGCCCGGCTTGAGCCAAGGCTTGTGGCCTTGGATCGCGACGGCGGTGCGACGGACGATGGGACGCCGAAGGTCAGCGAATCCGGTCGCCGCGACGATCCGCCCGAAGCCGGGCCCTCGGTTCAGCAAACGCTGTTTTAAGAAAGAAGGGATCGCAGCACGTCGCGTCCAGCCGACGCCGGTCACCGGTACGCCTCGGCCGAATTGTTCCGAAACAGCTACGCCAAAATGATCGGAACAAGGGTTTTCGACGTCCACCTATTTCGTCGCGGCTTCCGTCGATCGCAAGTCCTGCAAGGCATGCCGAACGATCGACCATGAGGACTGCAGGAAGAGGCCGGCAATGGCGACGGCCGCGAGCAGATCCGGCCAGGGCGTTCCCGTCCAGGCCACCAGACCTGCGGCCACGACCACGACGAAGTTTCCGATGGCGTCGTTTCGGGAAAACAGCCACACCGCTCGGACGTTCGAGTCACCGTTGCGGTGCGGTATCAAGATGACCGCGGAAACGACGTTGATGATCAACGCGACGGCCCCGATGCCGCCCATCAGCCCGGCTTCCGGTTGATTCAGCACGACGGTCCTATAAAGAGTCGCAATGAGCACGCCGACCCCCATGGCACCCAGAAAGATTCCTTGCACGAGTGCCGAGCGGGCACGCCAGAGCGTACGCCAGCCGATGGCGATCAAACCCAATAGCGTGATCGTACCGTCGCCCAGAAAGTCGAGCGCGTCGGCTTTGAGCGACTGCGATTCGGCGAAGAATCCGCCGACCATTTCCACGACGCCGTAGCCGAGATTGAGCGCCACGACGGACCACAGGGCCCGCTTGTACCCGGACGTGAGCTTACTCAGATCCTTCGGGAGGTCGTCGGCGCAACCATCACCGCAGCCATCGTCGTTCTGTTCGGAATTACTCATAGGGAAAAAAAGGAAACTTGTTAAAGGGGAATGACGGCTCGGTGTTTCCCGCCTTTCGTCATTTGCGGGGGCCCGTCAGCAAGGGCAATGGTGACTTCGGCTAGACCGTATCCCGTGAGCACCGTAGCAAGTCGGGACCGCATTGTTCTCCAGGTAGCATTCTGATCCGCGCCCGGCGATAAGCTGAGACGCACCTCCAGTGCCGTGACACTCGTTTGTGCGATCTGAAACAGTTCCACTCCGGGAACATCGTCGAGGTCGAGCGCCAGCGGCGGAATTGCGACGCGCCGCCCATCGGCCGCCGTGAGCCGCAGCACGTCGCCCGCGCGGCCTTGCACGCGAATGGCCGGAAGGGGATTGCCGCAGGGGCAGGGATCCGGACGTACGACGATGCCGTCGCCCAGGTCGTAGCGCAGGATCGGCTGAATGCGATTGGCCAGGTTACTGATGAGGACCGTATGCGACGGCTCGCCACGCGGAGTCGGTCGATAGTCCGCATCGACCGGTTCAAACGCGACCCAATCCGCATTGACGTGCAGCCATCGTTCTGGGCAACCGTAGCTGAGAAAGGGGCACTCCGTCGCAGCGTAACTGTTGCCGACGGTCGTATCGAAGGCGGCGGCGATCCGGTCGTATTCGGACGGCGCAAGGCCCTCGGCCGAGAGCGCCATGAGTACCGGTGCGATATGCAGCCGACCTGAATCCTGCTCCGTCGCCAAGAGCGACGCGATGCTCGCGTAGGGAGCCAGGAGCGCGGGTTGGAACTCGTTGAGGCGGTTGACTAATTCGTGAATCGGCGTATCCGACGATAAGACTTGGAGCCGCTTGCCCCGACTCTTTCTCAATCTGGCGGCAGCCACGGTAGACGCATAATGTCC
>JAFLCO010000146.1 GCA_017303535.1 Planctomycetota bacterium | reverse complement strand
GATGCGCAGCCACATGTCGCGCTTGTTGCGCACGATCCTGAGCGGAATCTCGACCCCCGCAGGGCCGCAGCCCCAGATCGCGCGGTAGAGGCCGGCGAGATCGTCAACGGCGCTGTCGCGCACGTCGGCGATCACGTCGCCCTGTTGCAGCCCCGCCTTGGCAGCTGGACCGCGCGGATCGACGTTCATGGTGACCACGCGCCCGTCCGAGTCCGCCGCATAGACGCCGAGCCACGGCCGTGGGTCCTGGTTGACGCGGCCGAATTTCAGCAGATCGTCCATCACCGGCGGCAACAAATTGATCGGCACGAACATGTTGATATCTTGCGCCCCGTCGCCGCTCGCCATCTGCAGGCGCAGCGAACCGATGCCGAGCAGCGCACCGTCGACGCCGATCAGCCCGGCGCCGCCCCACATCGGGTGCGCCGGTGCGGTGAAGATCGCTTCGTCGAGCAGATACTCCCAGTAGCCGGCGAACTCCTGCTTGGCGACGATCTTGGCGGCGACGGAATTGCTGCGCCCGCCCGCGCCGCCGACGACGACCGGGTCGCCGACGCGTGTTGCCGACGAATTGCCGAGCGGCAGCGGTCATTAGTTGGCATAACGTCATTCGTGCTTCGTCATTCCTTCGACATTAGGATTTCGTCATACGACATTCCCCACGTAGTATCAGCACCTCTTATGCCCGACCCTAATTCCGCACCGCCGCCTGCCTGGCGCTTGCCTACCGGAATTCCGCGCGGCGTATGGGAATATGCGCATCGCGAGCACATTGCGGGCGATTACGACAAAGAGTTCGCGACGAACACACTTTTTGATTTCGACGAAAAAGTGCTGGCGCGCGCGTTTCCGACACCTGGTGTGTTCGTCGACTTAGGCTGTGGCACCGGTCGCGCCCTCGTGCCGATGGCCCGTCGTGGGTTCCGGTCGATCGGCGTCGACCTCTCGCCGCCGTTTCTACGAATCGTCGCCGAAAAGGCGGAAGTCGAGCAATTGCCGATCGATCTCGTGCTGGCAAACCTCATTGAGTTAGGGTGTTTCGCTGACGGTTCGGTCGATTACGCGGCGTGCCTCTTTAGTACGCTCGGCATGATTCGCGGGCGGCAACAGCGGCAACGTTTCCTCCAGCATGTGCGGCGAATGCTCAAGCCCGGAGGCGTGTTCGCCGTACATGTGCACAACCGGTGGCACAACTTGCGCGATCCCCAGGGACGCCGGTGGCTGCTGAAGAACCTCCTCTGGGAACGCTGGCGCGGCACGCACGAGGCCGGCGACAAATTCTTTCCGTACCGCGGCATTCAGGAAATGTTTCTGCACGTCTATACGCGCGGTGAGTTCACAGCCGAGTTGGAGACGGCCGGCTTCCGAGTTCGCGAATTGATCCCGCTAGACACGGCCAAACGCCACGAGTTGCCGCACTCCTGGCTTTTTGGCCGACTTCGAGCCAACGGCTGGATTGCGGTGTGCGAGCGGACATAATAAGTGCCCCTGTCGGAAGCGGCGTGATTGCAAACACTAGCCCCACAGCGCAAGCGAGGGGGCACTGCGTTTGCCCTACTCGGCGCGTACCCCCTGCTTGCGCTGCGGGGCTAGTATGCGATCGCAGAGACACCATTTGGAGCACTCCCCCATGTCTTTCGGATATCCCGATCAACGTCGGCCGACGATCGGTTCGCGGTTGCTCACGCGGTTGGTCATCGTCGTCGTGCTGGCCGCGATTCCGCTGGGAAGTTTGCTGCTCAAAGGATGTCAGAAGGGGCCGTTCGGCCGCAATCAGGTCGTGGCCCTTAATCCGGAGCAGGAAGAGCAACTTGGCCTGCAAGCGTTTGAAGAAGTGCTGCAACAAGAACGTCAGAAGGTGCTTACGCGAGGTCCGCTTGTTGACGCTATTCGCGACATCGCCCAGCGACTGACGACGGCGGCCCGACACGAAGGATTTCTGACCGGAGTGCAACTGCCCGAGCAGGAAATGCAGTGGGACGTTCGCGTTATCGATAGCAAGGAGCAGAACGCGTTCTGCCTGCCCGGCGGAAAGATCGTGGTTTACACCGGGATCCTGCCGATCGCCGAATCGAACACGGGCCTAGCAGTCGTGATGGGGCACGAGATCGCGCACGCCTTGGCCCATCACGGAGCAGAGCGGATGGCACAGCAACAAATGGCACAAATCGGCGTCATGGCGGCCGGCGGCGCACTCGGCGATATGGATCCCGGCGCTCGTCAGCAAGTCTTGCAAATGATCAATGCCGGAGCGAAGTTCGGCATCCTGAAGTACAGTCGAAACCATGAGTCGGAAGCCGACCGGATGGGGCTGCTCTTGATGGCGGCCGCCGGTTACGACCCGCGCGAGAGCATGAAATTCTGGGAGCGGATGCAGGCGAACTCCGGCGGCAAATCGCCGCCGGAATTTGCCTCGACGCACCCGAGCCACGAGACACGGATTCAGGATTTGAAGAGTTGGATTCCTGACGCGATGCCGCTGTATGAGGCTTCGCAGAAGGTTCAAACGAAGCCGCTCCCCTCGGCGGATTTCCGAGGGATATAAGTTGCTACGGCACCTACGACGTTCGCAATAACAAACGCGGCGTCGCATCTGAACGACGCCGCGTTCTTCTGTTTTAAGCTGTCGTAATGCGAGACGGCTTAGCGTCCCTTCTTCTTCTGAAACGGCATTACGGCCTTGATCGTCACCGCTTCGGCCAAGGCCGGCGTGAACGTGGCGCCTTGCGGGGCGTTGAACGATTGCGCATCGCCAGTCACTTCGTCGCCCGGTTGCGCCATCCGCCAATCGCTCGTTGTGACCGGAATGCTGACGGTGTTGCTGAGCTTCACGTTCATGGGCTTCGAGCCGGCGGCCACGGTGAGTTCGCCGCCCTTGTTTCCTCGCACCGAGCCGCGCACCAAAAACAATCCGACGTCGCCCGGCTTCGCATCGGGGCCCGCCGCCGAGAAGATGCCCGGTTGATTAAGGGCCGACTGTTCGACGATCGACAGCTTCGATACTTCCTTTGTCGGTTTGCCCTGCGAATCGAGTTCGACTTCCATTTGCACGAACATGCCCGGCGACAAATAATCCGGGCCTGCGGTGCCGGTCATCGAAACCTTACTGGTATTCGAAAAACCGACGCCGTAATCTTTGCCGCCGCTTTCAACGAGCAGACCTTGTGGCACCACCTGCTTGACTTTGCCTTTGAGCGAAACCGGAGTTCCCTTTGGCGCGGCACCTTTCTGCGCCAGGGCCGAATCGGCGGGCAGGCAAACAAGTGCGACGGCAAGCAGCGCAAAGACGGAACGACGAAGCATGGGGCGTGTCTCCCTGACGATGGGAATAGAAAAACGGCGTGGCGAAAGGATGCGAATCGGCGACGGCCGAAGCCCTAAGGATACAGCCCTTCAGCCCGCTTTCCAACGATTTTCATCGGCACGCAGCCGCCCGCGGCGGGTTGCCGCCGGAGCAGGCCGGCCGCACAATGGCCGTAGCCGCCAAGCCTTACGAATCCTTGAACTTTGAGCCGCCGCGATGACCGAGCCCGCCCCCCAGCGTCTGACCGTACCGCAATTCATGGCCATGAAAAAGGCCGGGCGAAAGATCACGATGCTCACGGCCTACGACTACACAATGGCCCGATTGCTCGACGAAACCGGCGTCGAAGCGATTCTCGTCGGCGACAGCATGTCGATGGTCGTCCAAGGCCACTCGACGACGCTCCCGGTGACGCTCGATGAAATGATCTACCATGCGGAGATGGTCGGTCGCGCCGTGACGCGGGCACTCACCATCGTCGACATGCCGTTCCCAAGCAACCATCTTGGGCGGTATAAGGCCGTCGAAAATGCGGGCAGGATCCTCAAAGAGACGCGGTGCCAAGCCGTGAAGCTCGAAGGGGGCGCCGACCAAGCTGAGGTGATCGGAGCCCTGACGTCGGCGGGCATCCCGGTGGTCGCCCACTGTGGCTTGCGGCCGCAAAACGTGCATCTGCTCGGCGGCTACAAGGTGCAACGCGACCACGACCGGCTGCTTCGAGAAGCCCGCGAGGCAGAACAGGCCGGTGCGTTCTGCGTGCTGTTGGAATGCATCCCGGCGGAGTTTGCACGCGAGTTGACTGCGACGCTCAGCGTGCCGACGATCGGCATCGGGGCCGGCGACGGTTGCGACGGCCAAGTGCTGGTGACCAACGATATGCTTGGACTCACCAGCGGCTATGTCCCGCGGTTTGTTAAACCGTATGCCGACCTCAAGACCACGATCAAACAGGCCGCCGAAGCATTCCGCGACGATGTGCGGAGCGGCAAGTTTCCCGGACCGGATCAGCAGTTCAAGTAAGGGAGCGTTTCCATGCCCAACCGTCTCGCGAAGGAAACGTCCCCCTACCTGCTACAGCATCAGAACAACCCGGTCGATTGGTACCCCTGGGGCGACGAAGCGTTCGCGGCGGCGAAGAAGCTCGATCGGCCGGTGTTTCTCTCCGTCGGCTACTCGGCGTGCCATTGGTGCCACGTGATGGAGCACGAGAGTTTTGAGAACGCCGAGATTGCCAAGACGCTGAACGACCACTTCATCAGCGTGAAGGTCGATCGCGAAGAGCGGCCCGACATCGACCAGATCTACATGAACGCCGTGCAGAGCCTGACCGGTCGCGGCGGCTGGCCGATGTCGGTGTTTCTCACGCCCGACAAGCAGCCGTTTTACGGCGGTACGTATTGGCCGCCGAAAGCCGCCCGCGGCATGCCGGGCTTCGACGCCGTGCTCTTCGCCGTGCTCGACGCCTGGAAGAACCGGCGCGAAGCGCTCTTTGACCAAGCGAAGCAATTGACCGACCATCTGAAGGTCGTCGGTTCGGCAGGCACCGGCGAAGCCGACGGCGAACTCGATGTGAACCTCGTCACCGTCGTCGAAGCGGCGCTCGCCAAGAATTTCGACTCGCGTGAAGGGGGCTTTGGGGCCGCGCCGAAGTTTCCGCACCCGATGGATATGCGACTTCTGCTGCGGATCGCAAAACGGACCGGCTCTGCGAAGGCGCTGGAGATGGTGACATTCACGCTTGAGAAAATGTCGGCCGGCGGAATCTATGACCAACTTGCCGGCGGGTTCCATCGCTATAGCGTCGATGCCCGGTGGCTGGTACCGCACTTTGAGAAGATGCTCTACGACAACGCGCTGCTGGTTTCGGCGCTTGTGGAGACATATCAATCCACGGGCCGCGCGGAATTTTCCGCGACGGCGCGCCACACGCTTGATTTCATTTTGAAATCGATGACGGACGAGGCCGGCGGATTTCACAGCACGCTCGACGCCGACAGCGAAGGCGAAGAAGGGAAGTATTACGTCTGGACGGTGGCTGAAGTCGAGAAAGTGCTCGAACCCGACGACGCTAAGATCTTTGCCGCCGCGTATGACATCACGCCGCGCGGCAATTTCGAAATCGAAGAACATCCGGGCCGGAACATCCCGAACTTGCCGCGGAAGTTGGCAGATGTCGCGAAGTCGCTCGGCGTGGAAGTCGGCGACTTTCTATCACGGCTCGCCGCCGCGCGGGCGAAGTTACTGGAAGTTCGCAGCCGGCGTATACCGCCGGGCCTCGACGACAAAGTGCTCGTAAGTTGGAACGGTTTGATGATCGACGCCTTGGCGACGGTCGCCGGCGCGCTCGGCGAGCAGCGTTACTTGGCCGCTGCGCAACAGGCTGCTGACTTCCTTTTGACGACGTTGCGCAGGCCGGACGGTCGCCTGCTGCACGCTTATCGACACGGTCAGGCAAAGTTCGACGGTTATCTCGACGACTACGCCTGCCTTGCCAATGCGCTCGTTTCGCTCTACGAGGCCGATTTCAACGCCCGCTGGATCGACGAAGCCGGCAAGCTTTGCGACATCATCCTCGCGCAATTCATCGACCAAGCGACCGGCGGGTTCTTCTACACGGCCGACGACCACGAAGAACTGATCGCCCGCAACAAAGACGTATACGACAACGCCACGCCGAGCGGCACCGGCATGACGCTGATGGCGCTGGTGCGGCTTGCGAAGCTGACGGGCGAAGAGAGGTACGCCGCGGCCGCCGAGCGTGGGCTGCGATCAGTCGGCGAACTCTTCGAGCGGGCCCCGACCGGCGTCGGCCAGTCGCTCTTAGCGCTGGACTTGTGGCTCGGCCCGACTCAAGAAATGGTCGTCGCCGCGCCGGATTTCGCAAGCCGCGATGAAGTGCTGCGCGTGCTCCGTCGGCAGTTTCGCCCGCATCAGGTCGTTGCGGCAGTGCCGAGCACGGGCGAGTCGCCGCTGCTCAAAGCCTTACTGCAGGGCAAACGCCCGGTCGACGGCAAGCCGGCGCTATACGTTTGCGAGAACTTTACATGCCGCGCTCCGATCGTCGGAGTCGATGCTATCACCGCCGAGTTGACGAAGCTGCCGTCGCTCAAATGACTTGCGAACGCAATGATACGTTGTCCGTTCAATAGCCCCAGATGAATATCTGGGGCCCCGTAGCAGTGCTCCCCGGATATTCATCCGGGGCAATCGAAGCGAACCGCCACGCCGCTTTGCCTATCCTCAGAATCGAGGAATCGGCTAAACTTTACGCTCGCTCGCACTCTCCCGGCGGAACTGTGGGATCGCGTCCTTGGTACTGACGCGCCTCCGCTCGGATTCGGAGCCTGCGGGCATCACGCCTTTAGGAACCCATGCTTCAGGTCCAACTCCCCGACGGCAGCGTAAAAGACTATTCGAAACCGGTTCGCGTGTTTGATGTCGCCAACGACATCGGTCCGCGGTTGGCTAAGGCCGCTCTGGCCGGCGTGGTCGATGGCAAAGTTGTCGGCGTCGACACTCCGCTCCCCGCCGAAGGCAAAGTGGAGCTTAAGCTGCTCACCAAAAAAGATGCCGAAGCCCTCGGCGTGATGCGCCATTCTTGTGCTCACATCATGGCCCGCGCCGTGATGCGGCTCTTCCCGGATGTGCAGCTCGCCTTCGGTCCGACCACGGTCGACGGCTTCTATTACGACTTCGCGATGTCGCACAAGCTGAGCGAAGAAGACTTCCCAAAGATCGAAGCCGAGATGGCGAAGATCATCAAGCAAGACGAAGCGTTCGAGCGAATTGTGGAACCGCGCGATCGCGCGCTGGAAGTCGTTGGCGACATTAAGCAGCAGTTCAAAGTCGAGCACATTCAGACCGGCCTCGGCGACCATCCGACTGTTTCTTTCTACAGGCAGGGGGAATTCATCGACCTTTGCCGCGGCCCGCACATTCCGACTGCCGGCGCGATCGGAGCGTTCAAGCTCATGTCCGTGGCCGGGGCCTATTGGAAAGGTGACGCTGCCAATCAACAGCTTCAGCGGCTTTACGGCACTGCGTGGTTTTCCAAGGAAGACCTCGACGCTTACCTGCAAAAGATGGAAGAGTCGAAGCGCCGCGACCATCGCGTGCTGGGCAAACAGCTCGACTTGTTCAGCATCAATCCGCTAGTCGGCGGCGGCCTGATCCTATGGCATCCGCGCGGCGCGATTATTCGTGGCGAGTTGGAACAGTTCGTCAAAACCGAACTTCAAAAGCGTGGGTACGAGCCGGTCTATACTCCGAACATCGGCAAGGTCGACCTCTACAAGATTTCCGGGCACTACCCGTACTACGCCGACGCGCAGTTTCCGACCATCAAGATGAAGGACCATCCGGAATCGCTCGCCAAAGCGAAGGCCGGCGGCCAGCCCGACGAGGAAGAGTACCTCCTCAAGCCGATGAACTGCCCTCACCACATCATGATCTACAAGAGCCGGCCGCGGAGCTATCGCGATCTGCCGGTACGGCTGGCGGAGTTTGGCACCGTTTATCGCTTCGAGCAATCGGGCGAACTCAACGGCATGACTCGCGTGCGTGGTTTCACTCAAGACGACGCGCACCTCTTCTGCACCGAAGATCAAGTGGCCGACGAGTTTCGCGGCTGCCTTGAGATGACTCAGTTCATTCTTGAAACCCTAGGTCTCACCGATTACCGCGTCCGCCTCAGCTTCCGCGATCCGAAGAGCGACAAGTACGTCGGCAAGCCGGAAGTGTGGGACCGGGCCGAACGCGAACTGGAGCAGGTCTGCCGCAGCATGAACTTGCCGCACATGAGCATCGCTCCGGGGGAGGCCGCGTTCTACGGCCCGAAGGCCGACTTCATCGTGGCCGACTGCATCGGCCGCGAATGGCAACTCGGCACCGTGCAACTCGACTACAACCTCCCGAGCGAGCAGCGATTCGGCCTGGAATACACCGGCGCCGACAACCAGGCTCACCGGCCGATCATGATCCACCGGGCTCCTTTGGGTTCGATGGAACGTTTTATCGGCGTGCTCATCGAGCATTTTGCCGGAGCGTTCCCACTCTGGCTCGCGCCGGAACAGGTGCGGATCATGACCGTGAGCGAAAAATTCAACGACTACGGTCGCCAGGTCGAACGCCAGCTGCGGGAGGCCGGGCTCCGCGTCACCGGCGACTTCCGGGCCGAGAAGATCGGCGCCAAGGTCCGCGACGCCCAGATTCGGCTGGTGCCGTACATGCTGGTCGTCGGCGGCCGGGAAATGGAGGAAGGGACCGTGTCGATCCGTGACCGGATCGAAGGCGACGTCGGGGCTTTGCCGATCGCTGGGGCAATCGCAAAGTTTCAGGAAGAAATCCGGACCAAGCGGATTCGCCAAGTTGCCAAACCGATGGCCCCGGCGGCAGCGTCGGGAGCGGCGGAGGCGAATGAGTACTGAGCGAGGTAGTCTAACGACGAATGAACGTGCCGGCGGCGAATTGCGTAATAAAGTCCAGGGACGGCCGTTCTGGCTTTTAGAGACCGATAGAATTGTTGGCTGAGAAGGGATTTTCCGTATTCTTCGTCCTAATTTGAGTTGACAGCCCCCGAAACCGCGAACGATATTTACACGATTACTTAGGCGGACGTCGGGCGACGCCCGGGCGGCTTTGAGAACCGCCGGCCGTCGCGTTTTTGTTTCATTGTCGTATTGGAGGACCTTGCGATCGAAAAGTCTCAGCGTGTGAACGAGCAAATCCGTGTGCCGCAAGTGCGCGTAATCGGTGCGGACGGGGCTCAGTTAGGAGTTTTGGATACCAACCAAGCATTGAGTCTGGCCCGCGAGTCGGAATTGGATCTGGTCGAGGTTGCGCCGACGGAGCGCCCTCCCGTTTGCCGAATCATGGACTTCGGCAAGTTCAAGTACCAACAAAATAAGCGCCAGCATAAGAACCACGCGCACCAGACGAAGATCAAAGAAATTCGCCTGCGGCCGAAGACCGATGCGCACGACCTGCTCACCAAGACTAATCACGCACGTGAGTTCTTGGCGGAAAAGAACAAGGTCGTCATCTCCGTCGTCTTCCGCGGCCGCGAAGTGGCACACATGGAAGAAGGACGCAAGGTCGTAGAGAAGATGATCAAGTCGCTCGAAGACGTCGGGAAGCTCGACGGCAATCCGAGCACGATGGGCAAGCGCATCATCTGCACGATCTCGCCGAGGTAGGCTGTTCGCTCTCCTCGTGTCGATCGCGCTAGATCGCCTCCGTTCAATAGCCGCGGGTGAAAACCTGCGGCCGTTTTGTTTTCGGAGCTATCGCGCGCCGGTTCGCTGATGAATGGCCCGATGCGCCGTTTCTTGCAAGAAGCGGGCATACTCGGCATCGAGCTTCGGCGGCACGTAGTTCAACCCGACCGGGCTCGCGCCGAACAGAAACTCGTAGAAAACGCAGCCCGCCAGATATCGGCCGGCCATGCTCGCGTGATGGCCGTCCATCGCCAGAATGTCTTTGCCGCCGGACTTCGTCCACTTCCAGCCGACGTGCAAGGAGTACGACTGATCCGGCGGCGTCGGATAATCGAGCTTCGGTTTCGCCGCCGGCTTGTAGCCCCACTTCGGATCTTCGTCGGCGGCGATAAACGCATCGCCGACCGGAACGAGCCGCAGGTTCAACTCTTGGCCGATCGTTTCGTAAGCGTTCTTCAAGCCGTTGTACATAGCGCGCTGTGTTCGGGGCTCGCCGGCTTTCGGCTTGGCGGAAAATCGCGGATCGTCCGCCCGATAGGCCCACGTTTCATGCAACACGATCTCGGCGTGCGGCGCATACTTTCGCACATAGGCGACGAGCTCGGCAGCGGCCGGTCGATAGGTTGCCACATCATGGCTGTCGATGCTCCGCTGCTGGATCGTAATGAGATCCCATTTGTCCATCAGCAGTTGCTCCTTGAGGCTCCGCTTGTTGGCGTAGAGCCCTGCGGCCGGATTCTTTTCGTGAGCCTTCGCCATGTCGAGGTGGCGTGTGAAGGAAGCTCCACCGAGCACGACCTGTCGTAGTACAAGCTTTTGCCCGCCTGCATCGGCGAGCTCTTCCAGGTATGTCATGGCGTCGGCGGAAAAGCTATTGCCGATTGTCAACAGCTTGACTGCTTTCGGTTCGGCGGATGCCGCCGTGGTCGGGCCGCTGATCAGCAGCGAATACGCCGCAAGAGTTAGCAGCAGACGTCGTGAAAGACTCATCCATCGTGGGCTTTGCATGAGCGACCTAAGACGTACGAATTAACCAAAGAGAAAATTACGGAAGCGGACGTACGTTACGTTCGAACGCGGCCCGTCGAATGCGATCGATCGGGTTAACGCTTGTCGCAACATCGACCACGCCGGCATGGAACATCGCTTGCGCGTGAGGTGCATCGAGGTGACGGCAAATCCGTCGTCGACCTTTTTCAGCGTGACGCAGCACTGCAACAAGGATTGCACGAACGACTAGGGCTGCGAAATTGAAAAACAAATACAGCATTTCGATCGCGGCAAATCTGAAGATGCGGTCTAGTTCGATGGGCCTGAAACATGGTGAAATCTGAGAAACGAAAATGGTCGATGTTCAATCAGCCGGATTTATCGACTGATTGTTCACCGACCATTTTTTTCTGCAAGATCTACTTCGCAGCCCGGCTGCGACGACGCCTTTCGGCCCGCACGTTAATACGTTTGGCAAGTCGGGTCAGCTTCTTATCGGCTGCTCCTTCTTCATCGAGCGTCATCTGCAGAATCTGGGCGATGCGGCGATGCCCGAGCAATTGGGCATAAGCTCGCACGCATCCGTAGCCCGCCATCTCGTAATGCTCGACGCGCTGCGCAGCCGCGATAAGTCCGGCATCTTTCACGCCTGGGCTCGCCGTCTGCCGCAACCATTCGTCCCCTTCGGAGATAAGGCCCGCCATAGCATGGCATTTTTTAGATTCTGGATCGACCTGCAGATCGTCAAATATGACTCGCAGCCGGTCGACGTGCTCTTCGGTTTCGCGACGGTGAGCCTCGAACGCCTTTCGAAGCGACGACGAGTGGGCGGCTTCAGCCATACTGGGCAAGGCCTCGAGCAACTGCCGCTCGGCGCTGTACAAATCCTGTAGTTCCTTCAAGAACAGGTCGTGCAGTGATTTGAACTCGACGTCGATTTCGCCCGTCAAGAAACGGCCGACCGCCGGCAAAGCCTCTTGGACTTTTTTCACAGCTTCCGACACGACTTCCCCAAGACCGCCGCCGGCAGATTTCGGCTTCTTCGACGCCGGCTGTTTCGAAGTCGACTTTGGCGCCGAATGCTTCGAGGAGGATTGTTTCACAGGCGCAGATTGCTTCGTTGTCGAGCTGCGGTGGTTCTTCGCGGCGGTGGCCATGACGGGCGTCTCCATGAAATAAGGATGCGACGAACGTCAATGCAAAAGGCGCGCCCGATGTTGCGCGGGTACGAGTTCATAAGCGGCCCTCGCGAAGACATACGCGGCCTTAGTCGCCGCGGTTCTCGGCGCGAATTCGAAAGGCCGAGAGACTCAGCAGCCGGAACGGAGGCGGAGTGTTACGCGGCAGCGAATCGAGTACGCTTTGCAACCGAAGTCGCGCTGACACGAGAGACGAAGCGAGCTGGCCGGCGAGATTTCGTTCTTCCAGCGGATCGGCGATGACGTCGAAAAATCGGCCGTCGCTGTAGAGCTTGTAGCGCTCATTGCGCACGACGCGAACATCGTGATATTCGTTGAGAATCCAGTTTCGCGGGCCGGCTACAGAAGCGCCGCGCAAATAGGGGGCCAGCGAGATGCCGTCGGGACGATAACGGTCCAGGGGCGGTGCGCCCGTGAAATCGCAGATGGTAGGGTAGATATCGGTGAAGTCGGCCAGCGGCAGTACGCGCCCGCCGGGAATTTGTGCCGGCGCATAAAATAGCAGCGCCACATTGCCGCCCGCTTCCGAGAGGCCGTACAGATCGCCGCGTACCGATCGCCCGTTTCGTCGCGCCGTGAGGCCTTTCTCCGTGCCGTTGTCGCTCGCCACAATGATGATCGTGTTCTTCTTCAGCCCCAGACTTTCGATCTCCGTGACGATCTCGCCGACAATCGCATCGGCATAGCGGAGCATGTCGGCAAACATTTCGTGATGTGGTCGTCCGGCATCGCGGTTACTAGGCGTCGCGACGACGTTTTCTGTGAACGACTGACCATGTGTCAGGACCATCGGCAGATATAGGAAAAACGGGCCGTTGCGGCGGCGGCGAAGGAAGTCGAGCGCAAACTCCTTCGCGACGTCGGGGCCGAACTTCTCCGGCAACACTTCGCGCCGCCCGTTGCGGAAGAACACGGGACTCCAATATCGGCTTTCGATGTGTCGGTTGAAGGCCACTGCGTCGTCATAGGCTTCTCGGCGAACGATGTCGCGAAATGTCGCACACTGTTCCGAGGTGATTTGGTCGCGATCGATGCTGCCGGGCCAGACCAGCGACTCTTGAAAACCGTGACGCTCCAAGATGCCGGGCTCATCGTACAGGTTGTTGATCTGCCACTTTCCGGCGATCGCGGTAGAGTACCCGGCCTCGCGAAGCAGACGCGGGAACACGACATCTCGCTCAGGCTGAAGTCCGCCGCCGCCGTAGAGCGCGGCATCGTGGTGCAGGCGGAAGCCGGTCGTGTGCGGATATCTGCCTGTAAGCAAGACGGTTCTGCTCGGGCCGCATACCGGCGGCGTGTAGCAATTCTCGACGCGTACGCCTTCAGTTGCCAAGCGGTCGATCGTCGGCGTGCAGCGCTCTTCGCTGCCATAGCACCCGAACCACTCCTGGCCGACGTTGTCGAGCAGGATGAGGACGACATTCGGCCTCTCGAAGCCAGCCGCTATGGCCGGAGCGAGGCCGATAAGGAAGCAGGTGGCAGCTAACACGCACCCGAATGGCCACCGTAGATTTGTGAGCATACCGTTAGACTCCTTTCAAGGCTTCACGTTTTTCAAGAATAAACGGCACATGGTGCTCAACGTGCCGTACTACTCGCTCCAAAAGTTGTGTGAGCGTCAGTAGCCCCGCCTCGCTGTGAATGCCGCACCTTCGCCAATCGTCGGGCCCCAGCGTTCGCAATAGCTTCGCGACATGGCCGCGGCAACTTTCGATGAGTCGCAATTGCTCTTCCAGATCGCGGTGCTGATATCTCAAGCGTGCGGCATATTGCTGTTCATCGCGACCGGGCAACTTCGGCTCGTGCTCGGCGATTACGGACGTCAACCGATCGACGCCGATGATTTCGAAATCAGCCAAATGAGCGACGACTTCGAGCGCGCTCCACTTGCCGGCGATCGGGCGGGCCATCGCCTCCACGGTTGTCATGCCCTGCACCGCGTCGCGGATGAGGCCAGGGCCGGCTTCATATCGATCAATCCAATCGCCAACATCCCCAGACATGGTCGTGACCTCAATAGCCTTTGATGCGTGTCATGAAGTTTGCAATTGCCCGATTGCCGGCATTCTAATCTTCGCACGCGAATGGCTAATCAAGCAAATGACGGTTTCAGCGAAACGTCGCCGTTAAAAGTCTTGTAACAATCACGTGTCAAGTGCGCCTAGTTACTGGCAATGCTCGTGCTTTTCCACAAATTAGCGGGCGATAGGCGTTCCAATTATCTCCGAGGCCAAGGCCATGAAACGGATTCTGCTCGTCGGCTGCGCACTTCTGTTCGCAGTCACCCTTTACGCCGATGCACCTGCATTGTCGACGGAAAAGCAAACGAAAAACCCTACCGCGGCGCGTCCTTGGCCACATGAACTCAGCGATATCAAACCGGACGGACGCGTGACGTGGGGCAAGCTGGAAAACGGACTCCGCTATGCGATCATGCCTACCAAGTCGGCGCCGACCCGCGGCAGCTTGCGGATGTTCTTGCAAGTTGGTTCGGCAATGGAAGCCGACGATCAGCAAGGAATGGCCCACTTCGTCGAGCACATGGCCTTCAACGGCA
>JAFLCO010000145.1 GCA_017303535.1 Planctomycetota bacterium | reverse complement strand
CCTGAAGGTCACCACCTTTGCGGGCCGGCGTCTTTGGTCGATCAGCCGGGCGAATGTCCGGTGTGCCACGAGAAGTTCATCGTGCCGAGCCCGGAAGACATCGTCGAGCCGCAAGAACCCGAGATCAACCTCTCGGCGCTGTTGGCTGCGGCGGAGGCGCCTCAGGGGTTCTCGTTCGGCGGCGGCGACGAAGGCTCGCCGAAGGGAATCGGTGCGCTGTTCGCAGAGCTTTGGAAGTATCGCGCGCTGGGCAGCGCAGTCGAAGTGCATCTCGCCGAAGGAGGCGTACTTGTGCCCAACGGGTTCGCGGTCGAATCGGCCGGCTTGAGCCACGGCGTATTTACGCTGGCCGAACCGAACGGCGCGGCTACCTTAGCCGTGATCGCCTGGAGTTCAATTCAACGCGTGAACGTGCGCGGCCTCTACAGCTTGCCGCGCGGCGTCGACTTCGACGTGCCGCAGTAGTTGCGACGCGCGAACATTCTTCAGCTTTACGATTTCGATTTTGCGCAAGCGGCAAGGAGCAGAGCTGCGGCGATGCGGGCAGAAATTATTTCGATTGGCGACGAACTCACCAGCGGCCAACGGCTCGACACCAATTCGCAATGGCTGAGCCAACGCCTCGGCGAACTCGGCGTCGAAACCGGGTACCACACGACGGTCGCCGACGACCTGGAAGCGAACACGCGCGTGTTTCGCGAGGCCGTCGATCGGGCCGACATCGTCATTTCCACCGGTGGATTAGGCCCAACGGCCGATGATCTCACGCGCGACGTTCTGGCCGCTGCCGTCGGTAAGCCGCTGGTGTTCGACGAAGCGGCACTTCGGCATATCGAGGGGTTGTTCGCTCGCCGGGCCCGCGCGATGCCGGAGCGCAACAAGGTTCAGGCGTATTTTCCGGAAGGGAGCCGCGTGATTCCCAACCCTCAGGGGACCGCGCCGGGCATCGATATCGACGTTCCGCGGCCCGATCGCGGTCCGTCGCGCGTGTTCGCCTTGCCGGGAGTGCCGGCCGAGATGAAAGAGATGTGGTCCGCGACGGTCGGGCCTGCGATTCAGGCCATGCAGCCGGAGCCGCGAATCATTCGACACCGGCGGATCAAATGCTTCGGCGTCGGCGAAAGCGACTTGGAGCAGATGTTGCCGGATCTGATTCGCCGCGGCCGCGTGCCGAGCGTCGGCATCACGGTGCACGAAGCGACGATCACATTGCGGATCACCGCCGCAGGCCGCGACGAAGCGGAATGCCGGGCCGCGATGGAACCTACGGCACAAACGATTTACGAATGCCTGGGAGAGTTGGTGTTCGGCGAAGAGGACGACGAATTGCAGGACGCGGTCGTGCGACTGCTGGCGCGGCGCGACTTGACGCTGGCCGTCGGCGAATGGGGAACCGCAGGCTTGCTCACGGAGTGGCTGCATGAACTTCCCGACGCCGAGCGCTACGTCGTCGGTGCGACGGTCGTGGCAAGCGGCAAAGCGGCCCTGCATGCCGCGGATGCCGAGGCCGACGTACTTACGGGAGACGACGCCGTGTACACGCGGACGACGTCCGAACTGGCGTCGGCGATGCGAACTCGGTTCCGCGCCGACATCGGGCTGGCCGTCGGCGGTGTGTCGGCGGCGGTGGTCGACGGCTCGGATCCGCCGCGACTTACGATCGCCCTGGCGACCCGCGACGGCGTGCAAGCGCGAACGGCGCCGTACACCGGGCACTCGGCCATTCTCAAACCGCGAGCCGCCAAGCAGGCGCTGAACCTGCTGCGGCTGGAACTGCTGAAAACCGTTTGATGCGACAAGTCAAGGCAAGTTTTTTGCCGGCCAAAAAGTGATTTGAATTGACCTCGGAAAAGTGGAAAATACGGGGTTGGTTCTTTGACAATTTGGTGTGAATTTGTAGACGCGGACAGCGAGCCGGGAGCGTCAGCGACCGGAGTCTTTTACGCTGCCTTGAGTTGCGGTGTTTGGTGAGAGGGGCTGCTCCCTCATCTGGCCCTTTGGGCCTCTCGCCTCCGGCAGGAGGCGACAAGCAACGCAGTCTCCCTCAAGAGGGAGAAGGGACGGTTCTACGCCGATAAAGAATCGACGTAAGTCGCGCAAGCGAATTCGGACTTACGTCGCTTTTCTGATGTGCGCACTCGGGCCGAAGTGCGCACTAAATCGATTGGTTTGTGCGCGTCGGAGCTCTTACCAACAGGGGTGCGCACATATTCGTAAGATGAGTGCGCAGTGCGCGGCGAGACTTGGGAATGGGCGTCGTCGTAAGTCGCGCAAGCGAATCGGCACTTACGTCGATTCGAGGACCATTTCCAAATAGCTGCGGCGCTCGACCGTGGTCAGGCCGAGTTCTTGTTGCAGCGCGAGAATCCGGGACTTCGCGGTATCCCTGGCTTCGGCGTCGACCACGAGTTCGATTTCGAGAAAAGTGCCGATGCCGTCGACTTCGTCCCAGGCGAGTTCGAAGTCGACGCCGCCGAACTTGAAAAGGGCGGCGGAACGCGACTTATCGACCACCGCCGACGGGCGAAAGCCGAGCGCGACGAGCAATTCCGTGAATTTTTCGGCTGCCGCACGTCCGGGAGCGATCGGTTGCTCCAGTTCGTGGCGCGTCTTCACCGTGCGGTCGAGCTTCGGGCCCTTGTAAGTGACGAAGTTCTCGTCGCCGATCGAGCGGATGCGCAGGGCTTCGTCGGTCCGGGCGAAGTCGCGAGCCGGGTGGTTGAAGTAAGCGTCGCTCTGCCGAACGGCGGCGGCAAACTTGACGCCGCAGTCGCTCAAGCGTTGTCGCAAAGCTGCGGGATCGTCGATGCGGAACTTCTGCTCGACTTCAAGTTTCATCGGCGTCAGCTTCCCGATTCGGCGCGTTGCACGATCGGCGTTTCGGTCGAGGTGCGCGAGCCGTCGTCGCGCGTGACTTGCACTTCGAGCACGTGCTGGCGTCGGACCTTGCGGACGAGATAGCGCAAGCCGTTGTAGCGGATGATGTCGCCGCCGTGTACGGTCCGATGGAGGACGTGTTCGATCAGGTTGTCGATCGTGCGGACTTCGGGAGGCAGTGAAGCGCGATCGAACGGAATGCCGGAGGCATGTTCGAGGCGTTCGAGTGATACGCCGCCGCCGGCAACCCAACCGGTTCCGCTGTAGGCAAAGTGCGTCGGAGCTCGATCAAACTCATCGAGAATGTCGCCGACGAGTTCTTCCATGATGTCTTCGAGCGAGACCATGCCGACGATGATTCGCGACTTGTCGCGAATCAGCGCGATGTGCGTGTGCTCGCGAATCATCGACTCGAGCCCTTGCGAAAGGGTGAGTTCGGCGTCGAGCGACGGCAGCGAACGAACGATGCCTCGCAGAGACGGCAGATCCGGACTGAGGCGAAGTTCGGAGACGATGTCCTTAAAGTTGACGTAGCCGCAGATCGTTTGGCGGTCGCCCGTGTGCTCACAAACGGGAAACCGCGTGTGCATATCGGTGTGGGCGATGAGCAGGCTCTCGGCCATCGTGTGATCGAGATCGAGTGTGACGACTTCATCGAGCGGGATCATGACTTCGGACATTCGCCGAGCCGACAAACGGGCCGCACCCAGGATGATGCGTTCCTCTTGGCGACCGATCAATCGCGACGTGCGAGCGAGCGCGACGACGGCCCGCAGCTCTTGCATTTCGGCGACTTCATGTTTGTGTCCGTCGACCTGAGGGCGCCAACGTCGCTCGGCCAAGTCGAGTATCGTGGTCGAGCTGGTTTCGAGCACCCACACGGCCGGGTAAGTGACAAGCGACAGCAGGTGCATCGCCGGCGAAAGCTTGAGGCAGACCCATTCTTTGTTCTTAAGTGCGAAGACTTTGGGAATGAGTTCGCCGACGACGATCGTCACGGCGCTGAGCGGCACGACGAACATGGCGAGGGCCAGGAAGTCGGAGAGCCGCGGCGACGTACCGAGATACTGCTGGATGTACGGCGAAATGGATTCTTCGGCTCCGGCGCCGCCCGTGGCCGCGGCGATCGCGCCGACGAGCGTGATGCCCAGTTGCACGACGGCGAGGCTCGCCTCCATGTTCTCCTTCATGTGCATCGCGGCTTTAGCGCCGTGGCGATGCTCGTCGAGCAGGACTTTGAGACGGCCGAGGGTAATGCTCGCCAGCGCGATCTCGTAAGCCGCCAGCAAGGCGTTGAGCCCGACCATGCAGGCGATGATGACCCAAACCGACGGCGTCATGGAGAGTTGTTCGAGGTCTTTCGTTGATGGAGCGTGCGAATCTTGGTGAGCGGAGAACGGTGGATGAGCAAAATCCGCGCCGCCGTCCCTAGTCGCCAGACGTGGAACATCATACTGTTTTCAGAGGTGACGGCTTAGGGGTGATTTTCCCGACACTCAAGCGAAAGTGCGATGATTCGCAACCTATTGACATGGCTCGTGCCGCTCGCGTTGGTCGGAGCGATTGTTTTCGCGGTTACGCGGCCACGGCCGACCGTCGCGTTGACGACGCTGGAATTAACGCCGCTAAACGAGGCTGCGCCGGCCGTGAGCGTCGGCGATTTGCGAGGTCAGGTGGTTCTCGTGAATTTTTGGGGGACCTGGTGCCCGCCCTGTCGCGAAGAGTTTCCGCACTTGGCGGCGCTGGCGAAGCAATATGAGAGCCGGAAGGACTTTCGGTTGCTGAGCATTTCCTCGCAAGGTGGAGCGACCGAAGACCTGCCGCGGCTGAAGGCCGACACGGAGGCGTTTCTCAAACGCGGCGGCTATGAATTGGCGGTGTATGCCGATCCGCAAGGCGCGACGCGCCGAGGCTTGGCCGCCGTTGCTTCGCCCGGCGTCTTTCCGGCGACGTTCGTCGTCGATCGCGACGGTCGGGTCGTCGAAGGTTGGCTCGGCTACGATCCGGTGACGTTTGAGCGAATCAAGCTGCAGGTCGCGTCGCTGCTTGAAGCGGAGCAGAAATAGTCCGTGCAACAGCGATAGTTTAGAGCCGGCAGTTTTGGATTTGCGTTTCCAAGATGGCGCTGGCGCCAAGCGCTTCGAGGCGTTCCATGATTTGGATGACTTCGCTGCGCTTGACCATCGCGCGAACGGCGCACCAGCCCGGATCTTCCAGGGCGCTAACGGTCGGCGAGCGGAAGCCGGGCGTGATGCTTTCGGCCTCGGCGAGCCGCTCACGGGGAACGTTGTACTCTAGGAGCGAGTAAGCGCGAGCGATGACCACGCCTTCGAGCCGGCGGACCACGCGGTCGGCCGTTTCGGGCATCCGCTGATCGTGGTTTTGTACCAGTACGGTTTCGTAGTGGCCGATATCCGTGAGGATTCGCAAGCGATTGGCCGCCAGCGTGCTGCCTGTTTCCACGAGGTCGACGATCGCATCGGCCACGCCCAGCGCGATCATCACTTCCACAGAACCGCTTAGCGTGACGAGGTGCGCGAGCGCCGAATGCTGCTTAAGATAGTTGGCCGTGTTGGTCGGAAAGCTCGTGGCGACGCGCTTTCCGTTGAGTTGCTTAGGCTCGGAGATCGGCGAATCGTCCGGGACGCAGATCGAAAGCTTGCACTGCCCCACGCCCAGATCAAGCCGGCGGCGCAGCTCGACATTGGCCTCGGCGATTAGATCGCTACCGGTGATGCCCATGTCGATGGCACCTTCGGCGCACAACACGGGGATATCTTCCGTGCGTAGGAAGGTGATGTCGATCGGCAGCTCTTTGCAGCGCGCAAACAGGCTCCGGTCTTGGCGACGGAAATGGAGGCCGGCGTCCTTCAAGAGTTCCGCCGCCAACTCCGCCAACCGACCTTTGCTCGGTACGCCGATCCGCAAACTTTCCATGAACTTCTCTGAAATTAGGGGGCAGTCGGCAGGCGCCGGGCGGCAGAACTTGGCCGTGCTCCGGACTCGCGACGTCAAAACTATTCGGGCGACACTATTCGGGCTTCGGCGGACGGGAGGCTTTTTCTTCCAGGCCGGAAATGCCGAACCGCCGACCGAGTTCGGCTTCGAGTTCGGCCAGCGTCACCCCGCGATGGGCCATCATGACGAACAGGTGGTACGTCAGGTCGGCACATTCGTAAATGAAGTGAGAGCGTCCGGCGTCGCCCGGTTCGTCGGCCGCTTCAACGACCTCGGCCGCTTCTTCGAGGATTTTGCCGCCGATCTTCGCCGTTCCGCCCGCGAGCAGCTTCGAGGTGTACGACTTTTCCGACGGCGCGGCCTTGCGGCCTTCGATCGTCGTCATCAGTCGGGCCAGAATCGAATCGCTCTCGGTCACGCGTCGCCGAACCTTTCCAAGCCGTACGGTTAGCCGGCACTCGGGCTGCCGGAAACTTCCATACTAAGAAGCGGCGGGAAATCGAGCAATTGCCGCTGGGCGCGCGAGCCTTGAAAAGTCGAGAATTGTCTCTTATAAAGTAGGACTTGCTCCGCTGAGCCGTGGGCCGCCGCAACCTGAGGCGGCTCGGCAGTTTCGGCGTTCGCGAAGGCCGTGGTATTCAGTAATCCGGGGCCTTCGACGTTCGCCGTTCGTGCAAACGGTCGGTGGTAGCGATTATGCGGACGTGGCGGAATTGGCAGACGCGCTAGATTCAGGCTCTAGTGTCAGCAATGACTTGGAGGTTCAACTCCTCTCGTCCGCACTGCCGAGAGAAAGGGCCTTGCGACCTCGATCGCAGGGCCCTTTTTCGTTTGGGCTACTTTCGTTTGGGCCCGTTTTTTAACTTCGGGCGTTCCGGGCGGCCGTCTGTAGGATGCGGCGAACCGCATCGGGCTCGGCCGGCTTAATCAGGTGAAAATCGAACCCGGCGTTCGCCGTGCGGCGGCGATCTTCCTCTTGCCCCCAACCGGTAAGAGCGGCGAGCACAATTGCCTTACCCCAAGGCCGACTGCGGATCTGCTCGGCAGCCTCGTAACCGCTCAGCCGCGGCATGCCTAAGTCCATGAAAACGACTTGTGGATGGAACTCCTCCGCCGCGTGAACGGCTTGTTCGCCGTCGTGGGCGAGGCGGACTTCGTGCCCCATGCGGGCCAACACGGCCGCCAGCGTATCGGCGGCTTCCCGGTTGTCGTCGACGACCAGAACTCGAAGCGAAGGAATCGTTTCTATGTCTTTCGATGTCGCTACGTTGCCGTCAGTGATTTGCAGCGATTTCGCTAACGGCAAGCGAATCACGAATTCGCTGCCTTGTCCTTCACCGGCACTGACGACCGATATCTCGCCGTCATGCATTTCGACGATGCGCTTCACGAGCGTGAGGCCGATGCCGAGGCCCGTGTAGCCGCGTTCCATCGGACGATCGATCTGGGCGAACATTTCAAAAATGCGATCGCGCATCTCCGCGGGAATACCGAGGCCGGAGTCGATGACGCGGATCAGCACATGCTGCGGCTCGGGCTCGACCACCAGTTGGATGCGGCCGCCGTCCGGCGTGTACTTCACGGAGTTATGGAGCAGATTCGAAACGACTTGCGCCAGCCTGCTCGGATCGGCGTAGAGCGTGATCGGTTCCGAGGGAAGGTCGACGGCGAACTCATGGCGCTTTTCTTCCAAGAACGGCCGAATGCTCTCGATCGACGTTCGCACAATGTCGCCAACCGCGACATCGGCCTTGCGTAACTGCAATTTTCCCTGCGTGATGCGGGCGATATCGAGTAGGTCGTCGATCAGCCGCACCATGTGCAAGGCCTGACGTTCCATCATGGCCCGAGTCGATTCGACCAATTCCGGATCGTCGCGGCCGAGTTTCAATAATTCCAGGCCGGTGCGAATCGGCGCCAAAGGGTTGCGCAACTCGTGGGCCAACGTCGCCAGGAACTCGTTCTTGCGCCGATTGGCTTCCGACAGCTCCGCGGCGACTTGCCGCAAATGCTCTTCGAGTTGTTTGCGATCGGTCACGTCGCGCGTGGTGCCTGCAACCGCTTCAACGTTGCCCTGCGTATCAAAGACCGGGCTGAAAATGTAGTCGTAGATGCGGGTTCCGTAGACTCCCGTGAACGGCACTTCGCTGCGAATCGAAGCCTTCGTGGCCACGACTTGATCAATTTCGCGGTTGTGCATTTCCGCGTGCCAGGGCTCGTAGCCCAATTGCAAGCAGGTCCGGCCGACGGCGGTTTCCCAAGTTTTGCCCCACATCGCCAAGAGCGCGGGGTTGACGTAGGTGAACCGATGCTGAAGGTCGAACACATAGACGAAGTCCGGCGTCGCCGAGAGAATAGTCTCGTACAAACGACGCTGCCGCTCGGAGTGCTCGGTCAACGCGCGAAGCTCTTCATCGGCCCGCTTGCGCTGGGTGATGTCGACGACGACTCCGTTGAGACGCAGCGCCCGGCCCTCTTCGTCGCAATCCACCACGCCGCGGGCAACGAGCCAGCGCAGCCCATCTTTCGGATGAACGATGCGAAATTCCGCCTCATACGTTTGTCCGGTTCGTATCGCCTGCTCAACGCGCAGCCTCACCGGTTCTCGATCGTCGGGATGTATGGCGGACAAAAACTCGATTTGGCGACCACCTGCGACAACCTCGGCGGGTAAGCCGAAGAGCCGAGCGAGGTTCGCGTCTCCGTAGGTGCGATCTTCGACGATGTTCCAGGCCCAGGTTCCGATCGATCCCGCGGTTAGGGCGGTTTCCAACTGGGCGGAGACTTCGCGTAAGCGGCGCTCCGTATCGCGGCGCTCGGTGACATCGCGAAAAACGAGGACCGTGCCGACCATCCGGCCTTGATCGTTGCGAATGGGGGCGGCGCTATCGTCGATCGGCGTTTGGCGGCCGTCCCGAGCAATTAGCAGCGTGTGATTGGCGAGGCCGATGATTCGCCCTTCGGCCAGCACGCGCCGCACCGGGTTCGGAACCGGTTCCTTCGATGTCTCGTTAATGATCGGAAAGACGGTTTCCACCGGCAATCCGCGGGCATCGGCCAGCTTCCAGCCTGTGAGGCTTTCGGCAATGTCGTTAAGAAAGAGAACGCGCCCTTCTTCGTCGGTCGTAAGCACGGCATCGCCGATGCTCGCCAGCGTCACTTGCAGCAGTTCATGCTGCTCGCGCGTTTCCCGCATGGCACGGCCACGATCGATTCCAAGGGCAATTTCCAATGACACTGCGGCCAGGGCGTCGAGCGTTTCGGGCCCGAGCATATGCCGCGAGTAGAGAGCGACGACGCCCACCAAGCGGTCATCGATCAAGAGCGGGTAGCCGGCGAAAGCCGTCAGCCGTTCGCGGCGGACCCATTCCTGATCGGGGAATAATTCGTCCGACGTCACATCATTGGAAAGATGCGGCTTGCGTGTCGCCCCGATGATACCGATTTTGAACTTACCCAGCGATACTCGACCGTGCGGATCGTTCTGACGGCGAGCATCGCCGGCTTGGGCTTGAAGCTCTAAGAATTGCTCCGCGTCGTTATATATCCAAATGCGAGCCAACGCGCCCTTGAGCTGCACGACCAAAGCTTGAGCGCAGCCTTCCAAAGTTACGTCGAGCGAGTCGCCGCGGGTGAGGGAGCGGGAGACTTCCGCAGTCAGTGAAAGGAGTCGCATTCGCTCATCGAGCGCACGCTGGGCCGCTTTGCGTTCGCTAATCTCACGGACATGGGCCGTAAACAGCGGTGGACCGGCACCATCAATCTTCGTGATCGCCAACTCGACGGGAAACTCCGTTCCGTCGGAACGCAAAGCCGACATCTCAAGCCGACGTCCGAGGATCGAAGCTTCTCCGGTTTCGACCAGGCGCTGCAGCGCGTCTCGATGCCGCTGTCGCAAAGAGAACGGCACGATTAATTCGCCCAGTTCGCGTTTGACGACATCTTCACGCGAGTATCCAAACATCCGCTCCGCCGCCGGATTGAACTCCACGACATGGCCCGAAGCGTCGCAGGAGATGATCGCATCCAACGCCGATCCCAGAATGGCCGCCTTGCGGGCTTCGCTCGCCGACAGGGCGTTTTCCGCAGCGCGGTCTTCGGATACGTCGCGAAATACTAGCACAGCACCCGTCATTTCGCCGGCGAGTCCGCGAATGGGCGCCGCACTGTCGGCGATGGCTCGCTCTCGACCGTCCCGGGCGATGAGTGCCGTGTGATTAGCCAGTCCGACGACGGCTCCCTCCTTCAAAGAACGAAGTGCGGGATTCTCGACTTCGTTGCGCGTCGTTTCATTGACGATATGAAACACTTCGGTCAGCGGCCGCCCGGCGGCGTCGGCATGGGTCCAGCCCGTCAGTTCCTCAGCCACGGAGTTGAGAAACGTCACTTGCCCGGCGACGTCGGTGGCGATAACACCATCGCCGATGCTGGCGAGCGTCGTCTTGAGTCGTTCTCGCTCGGCGTGAATGGCCGCGGCGGCATGTTCCCGGTCGCCCAAAGTCTGACGCAACAGGTTGACGAACAAAGCGACCATCAGCAGTCCCACGGCCGCCGCCACCATTCCGGTGATCACTGACGTGCGAAACTGCCGAGTAAATTCATCGCGACGTTCAGCCAGGAGCCGACGCTCGTCGGAGATCATTCGCCCGACTTGGTTGCGTACCGCATCCATGGCCGCCTTACCGGCCCCCTCGGCAATCGTCGTCCGCACGGCCTCGAAGCCCTGCCTGTCGAAGACGGCGATGTTGTTTGCGATGATCGCTCGCCGCCGCGCAACAAGCTTTTCGAGTTCTTGCGCGGCACGTTGCTGCACGGCATTGTCGACGGTTAGGCGACGAAATTCCGCCAACGATTCGTCGATTTGTTTACCGGCCTCTTCATAGGGCTGCAGGTATTTGGGGTCGCCTGTAATCAGGTAGCCGCGCTGGCCGGTTTCCGCGTCTTTTAGCAGCGAAAGAGTGGCCGTAAGATTCTCAATGACATCGTGCGTGTGCGATACCCACAACGCGTCATCATGAAGTTGCCGCGTATGCAAAACGGAAACGCCGATTCCGCCGACGATCACGAGGACGACGAGCCCGATACCGAGGAGGACTCGCGCACCCAGCAACTTGTTCATGAGGTGTAGCGTCGGGCGGCGGGAAATCATTGCTGCCGCGCTCAACGACAGCGGCAGACCGGCTTGCAACTTTGGCAAAGCCGTATGTTAAACAGGCCGTTTGAGCCGGACAATTGGCGTGATCTTTGCTCTGCGGTTGGTCAATGATCGACCAATGGCAGTTACCCGAGATCGCACTCGACGCGTCTGGCTGTTCGCGAGGATTCATAAGCCGCGTCGAGAAGCGCCAAGGTCGTGCGCGTTGATTCGGGCGTGTTGCGACACGCCGCACCGCTTCGAATCGCATCGAGCCAATCCGCCACCAGTCGCACGCCGCGCATGCCGCCGTAGCCCGACGTGTTGTCCACGGCAATGGTGAACGTCTCTTCCATCGCATGCCATTGCGGCTGAGGTCCATGAATCTCAAGCACGCCCGAGGTCTGCGGTCGTGTGGGATGCCAATGCACCCAACGCTCTGTGCCGCGAATTGCCCATCCGCTTTCGCCGGCCCAACGCGGAAGCCAGTAGCCGCCCGTAAACGTCGCGAGCCCGCCGCCGCTGAGATCGAGAATGACGGTACCACCGTCTTCGACTTGAGTCGGCGTCGCGCCAAAAACACCGAGCCGCGCGGTGACGCCGACGATGCGTTGACCGGTGACGTACGGAAGAAGGTCGAGATAATGGCAGCCGAGCCAATTCAAAAAGCCCGAGCCGCTGATTATTGGATCGAAGAGGTAATGATCCGGCCCGCGACGGCGAACGTCGCTCGTGACAAACGACATTTCGACGCTTGAGAGTTTGCCGAAGCGGCCTTCGGCGACCATTTCACGCAGTCGATTGGCCCCGACGTCATAGCGCCACATGTAGCCGTTCTGGAAGGCCACGGGGCGTCGCTTATGAGCTTCCCAGACAGCGTCGATATCGGCTGCCGTCGCGCCGGCGGGCTTTTCACTGAGCACGTGCTTGCCCGCGTCGATCAATTTCACGAGGGCGGCCGGTCCTTCATTATTCGGCAAGCAAACGACGGCGGCCTCGAAATCACCGCGGGCGATAGCCTCGTCGACCGTGGCAAATCGCGGCACTTCGACGAACCGCTCTTCGAGGCTGGTGAGTCCACCGCCGTAGCCCGGCACGATCGCCGTGATCGTCGCCCGATCGCGCAGGTTCTCCAACGTCGCCCGCCAATGCGCGCCGTGCGGATGATCGATGCCGACAAATGCCAGTCGAATCGGTTCGGGCATTATGGTTTAGACGCGCATTATTAGGTGTGATAGTCGGCGTTGAGCCGCACGTACTCGGCCGTGAGGTCCGTCGACCAAAAACGGATCGACTCGTCCCCTTCGCCGAACGTCAGCAGAATCTTCGTGTCGCGATTTTCCTTGATGCTCTTCGACGCGGCATCGTGATCGAATCCTAGCGGCGCACCGTCTGCGTAGAGGTGCATGTCATTCACCCACAGATGAACCCGAGCAGGATCGAAGGCCACGCCGGCGTAGCCCGCCGCGGAAACGATGCGTCCCCAGTTCGGATCCGCCCCGCAGATCGCGGTTTTCACGAGCAAGCTTTCGCTGACGCTTTTCGCTATGGACCGCGCTTCTTCGCGCGTGCGGCAGCCCCGAACTTCGACTTGCACAAGATGCGTGGCTCCCTCGCCATCAGCCGGAATAGCCACGGCCAGTTCTTCACAGACCTCGAAGAGCGCTAGGGCGAAGGCATCAAGGTCGGCACCGCTGAGTTGGACGGAACTTGCGGCACCGTTCGCCAAAAGCAGTACGGTGTCGTTGGTGCTCATGTGACCGTCGACGCTGATGCAGTTGAACGTTTGATCTACCGTCGAGGCCAGCAGGCGTTGGGCATCGGCCGGAGCGACGGCGGCGTCGGTCGTTACAACGGCCAGCATCGTCGCCATTTTCGGGCCGATCATCGCGGCCCCTTTGGCCATGCCGGTGATCGTCGCCTGGTTTCCGCCGACTGTGATCGTGCGCGTCGCGACCTTGTGCCGCGTGTCGGTCGTAAGCATTCCGCGGGCCGCGGCTGTCAGCGCGGCTTGGTCATTTCCGAGCTTGCCGGCCGCATCGCGGATGCCGCTTTCGATCTTCGCCAGCGGCAAAAACTCGCCGATGATGCCGGTGGAGAGCACCAGCATTTGCTCGGCTTTCGCGTCGCAAACAGCGGCGGCAAGTTCGGCCATGCGGCGGCAGTCTTTATCGCCGCGTTCGCCCGTACAGGCGTTAGCGTTGCCGGAATTGATGACCACGCCGCGCACGTCGGTCGCCGGAGTCAGCCCTCGATCCCATTTCACCGGGGCGGCGAACACCAGATTGGTGGTGTACACGCCCGCCGCCGTACAGGGACGATCGGAGACAAGCAACGAAAGATCGAGCTTATCGGCATATCGCTTAATGCCGCAATAAACGCCGCCGAGACGAAAACCTTTGGGTACCGCCGTCATTTCCTCAGCCTGTTTGAAGTCGGGATCCGAGCCGCTCTAGCGAAATTGTCGAGCGGCGACCGTTTTACCACGGCCCGAAGCACAGGACGAGTCGCGGCGCGAAAAGGTTCTCGCGGCGCTAAAACTGTCGTTCGTCGTGCAAACGACGGGCGTGGTGTCGAGTCGATACCGGAAGGAGTCCGCCGATTCCCTGGCCACGGCGGCGATGTTGCGTTTAGGCAACATCCGGCCCTGAGATTACGGAGTCCCACCATTTCGATGGATTACTATCGCGCGGCGAGGCTCACCGTGCGATTACGACATAGAGTTTGATTGTCGCAAATCGTGACGTATGTCGGCGTCTCAAACAAGAAGCCCACCATGTTTAAGCGTATTCCGCTGTCGATGCTTACCGAGGGGTTCGTCCTCGCGTCGGCAGTTCACGACGACAGTCTCCGACTTCTGCTTGGCCCGGGCATGCCGATTACCCGCGACTTAATGGCCGGGCTGTTCAAGCGGGGAATTCGCGAAGTCGTCGTGGCGGAGAAGGATTGGCAGCGACTTACGGCGTTCGGCGCCTCGGGCCGAGCGCGCAAGGCGCTTCCGCGTCACGCGCCGGTCAACGTCGAACTGCAGAACGACGTCACCCGAGCGCTCGATCAAGAACTTGGCGGGATGTCGAGCCAGATCACGCCGTCGGAGAATCCGTTTTCGCAGCACGTCGCGAGACACGGCGCCGAGGCCTATTCACGCGGAAGTATGGACGCCGTGCTCGAACAGCACGAACAAGCGGTCGAGCAAGTCGACACGTTCTTGTCGCAATTGCAAAACGGGGAAAGCGTATCGTCGGAGGTTGTCCGCGACGTAACTAAGAACGCCCTATCACGAGCTAAAGATGATCTCGACCTCTTCGTCTGCATGGGAATTAATCCCGGCG
>JAFLCO010000144.1 GCA_017303535.1 Planctomycetota bacterium | reverse complement strand
GGCTTCCGCTCGATCGGTGTTCCCAGCACGTGGAAGGCTCGCAAGCGAGGCTTTTCCAAGAACCGCTTGTATCACCTGATCGATCAGGGTCTTAACGGATTGATCTCGCTCAGTAACTTGCCGATGCGGCTCTGCATGTTCGCCGGCAGCGCGATGGCGGCCTGTACGATTCTTTACGCGATCGTGAATCTCGTCGTCGGCATCGTGTACTACCGCGAACTAGCCTCGCCCGGCATCACAACGCTGATCGTGGCCCTGTTCTTCTTCATGGGCGTGACGCTCTTCTTTTTGGGCGTGCTCGGCGAATACATCAGCGCGATCCACGCGCAAGTGCGCCGCAAGCCGATCGTCGTCGAGCGGGGCCGATTGAACTTCGGTGCGACGACACGAACGAACGAGCAAACCCCATCACGCCGCTTGGCCGCGTAATCCACTTTCGTCTTAGCCCCCGGCGAGTCGCCGGGGGCAGCGTCGATCGGATATCGGCGCCGTTACTTATGCCACGCTGCCCCGGGCGACTCGCCCGGGGCTAAGACAAGAGAGCACTACCGCCCCTTCAGCTCCGCGGCATGCAGCACTTCATACGCCGGGCCGTCGCGGCGGAGATCGCTGGAGAAGAGCGTCACCTCGCACACATCGGTCACTCCGGCGTGAAACTCGCCGAGGTTCGCCAATTCTTCCGCCAGCAGGTCGAGCACCTCCGGCGGGTTGTCGCGCATCCGGCCGATCGTCAGATGCGGGCGATACAAACGCTCTTCGGTGCGATAGCCGAGCGGCGTCAAACGTCGATCGAGCGCGTTATACAGTTCCGACAGTTCCTCGCCGCCGCGACGAACGCCGATCCACAACGTCCGCGGATTCGTGACGTCGGGAAACGCTCCGACGCCGCCGCTCTCGACGTCGAACGGCGGCACCTCGCGGCCGACGTCGTCCATGGCCCGACAGATTTCGGGAAGGTGCATCTCATCGACGTCGCCCAGAAATTTGAGCGTCAGATGCATGGCATCGGCCCCGACCCATTTGGCCCGAGCGCCGGTTTGCGACAGCCGCTCGACGAGTCGCTTGGCCTGAGTGGTGACCGTCGGCGCGAGTTCGACCGCAATAAACATCCGCAACCGACGCGACATGGACCGACCGCCTACCGAAGAGTTTCGCGAGCAGGAAAACGGTCGATTTTAGCAGCGGCGGCGGTTGCGAATAAGGAGCGTCCGCCGGCTATTTCAGCGCCGCGAGAAAGACTCCGGTCTCTGACGCTCCCGACTCGCTGTCGGCGTTACTGCTTGCTCGGCGTCTGATCGTGCCAATTGGCGGGCAAACCCTTGTACGTCGCCAGCAGGATTTCGCGAATGGCTTCTCGATCGGCCGACGACAAATGCTTGAAGATCGCTTCGTTGCCGTCTTCCTCCCACAGCACTTGATGCAGCCGGCGGAAGACATAATTTTGAGCCTCTTGCGGTAGCGCGGCGAACGATTCCGAGTAGATCAAGTAGCTCAGCGGATAGCGAAACATCCGCGTTTTCAGATCGAGTTCGCGCAGCGATCGCCCTTGCTTATCGCGCGGGCCGAGAGTTGCGAACTCTTCGGCAAATCCGCTGGTGCCTACCAGCGGTGCGGTGAGCGGTGCTTCTTCGACCATCAGCAGGTAACGCACGAGCGGTTCGCAAACGCTCTTGATGCGGCTCGTCGTGCTGTCCCACCGTTTGTCGGCCGGTTCCTTCAGTTCGCGATTGAGTTCCGCCTCGTAGTGCAAAGCTTGCCGGGTGCCGAAGTTGGCCCGCGTGATCAAGTTGTGCGCCTCGGTCTGATGCTCGAGCACCATCAGGGCGACGATATCACTGTGCGGCGTCAGGAATCCGGACGCATCGAAACGATCGCCGAGCTGCGCGAGGTTCAGGCCTTCATCGGGCTCGCCGGTCGGCACGGGATCCGACGTGCCGCGATAGACGACGTTCCCCAAATGACGTTGCGACCCATGCGTGCCGGTTACGTACCAGCCCCCCCACCGTTTCTCCAGCGGGCTCGTCTGATCGATCCGATACGAGCCGGCCGCGAGCAGCGGAAGGCCCTGCCGATCGGTAAACACCGAGCGAATCGTATGTCCGGGCACCCCTTGCGTGTGGCTCGAGGCATGGCAGAGCGTGCAGTTGTCCGTCTGCCGTACGAACTTCGGCCGCGCGGCTTCGAGCTGATCGAGCGTATAGAACACGGTGCCGAGCTTCGGATCGGCGACCGATATCTCCAACACGTCGCCTCCTTGGCACATGCCGATGTAGACGTCGTCGTTGAAGTACAGCGAGCGGGGCGCGTCGGGCGAGATGCGCTGCCGCTGCAAGCTCGTTTTCGAGAAGACGAGCGTTTGCGACTTTTGCGAGACGTTGAGCGTCTCCAGCAGCGAGCGCAAGTAGCCGAAGTGATCCTCGTACTTCAGCGAGGCCTTGCCGGAGTCGAGTCGCTTCTGTAAGCGGGCGATCGCGTTGTCGGGCGTCGATTTGGAATACTCGATCGGCGCGGCTTCGAAATTATCGGGCTGGGCCGACGCCGTCGCAGGTACTAGCGAGAGGCACAGGAGCGTCGCGGCAACGAGCGTCGGCGATGCGGAGAACCGAGAAGTCGTGAGATGCATGAAGTCACCTCGGCGAAACAGGACGGAATGGCAGGCGTGCGGACGGCGGGAACGCTGTTTGCGGCGTCGGAAATTTCCGAGGGCCGAGCGTCAAAAGGCACGATATCACATTTCGCAGCCCAATTAAAGACATAAATATCCAATTTAAGAAATCGGCGGATTTCGGCAGGTTCCGTAGTCTTTTTCCAGCGGCTGACCGGCTTCCGACCGCTGGTCTTGAGCCTTCGGCGGTCGGCAAAGAGAATGGCGATGCCTGAAGCAGACCGGAGCCGTCCTGATTGTGCGGCCCTCCCCTGCCCTCGATTGTTACCCGCCCGTCTCCCCACCTTTTTGAGGTTTCCGCATCATGCGTTTGCGAATTGCCGCCGCCGTTTCCTGCTTGGCTCTCGCGGGCGGATGGCTCTCTGCCGCCGCGCCGTCGAACGTCACCCTGCCCGCCAGCGCTTGGCCGCAATGGCGCGGACCGAATCGCGATGCGATCTCATCCGATGTCGGCCTGCTGCAGCAGTGGCCGGAAGATGGTCCGAAGCTGGCGGCGAAGATCACCGGTTTCGGCGGCGGGTTCTCAAGCGTGGCCCTCGTCGACGGCAAGATCTATTCGATGGGAGACATCCTCCCGCCGAAGCCGGCCGGAGCCGAGGCCGATCCGAAGAAGAAGAACGGCCCTTCGACGGGCGAACAATATGTGATGGCCTTCGACGAAGCGACGGGCAAGAAGCTGTGGCAAACGCAGATCGGCCCGTCGTTCGAACAAACCGGTTACCACGGCTCGCGCTGCACGCCGACCGTTGACGGCGATCGGATTTACGCACTTGGCACCAACGGCGACTTCCTCTGCCTCGAAGCGGCCACGGGCAAGACGCTCTGGAGCAAGAACTTCGCTAAAGACTTTGGCGGCAAGATGATGTCGGGTTGGGCCTACAGTGAATCGCCGCTGATCGACGGTAATAAGGTCGTCTGCACGCCCGGCGGCGACGACGCGGGCATCGTCGCGCTCGACAAAATGACGGGCAAAGAAATTTGGCGGAGCATGCTCGGCCTCGAAGGCGAAAACGGCAAGCCGGGCGCCGGCTACGCATCGATCGTGATTTCCAACGGCGCCGGCGTGAAGCAATACGTCACGATCGTCGGTCGCGGTTGCGTGGGCGTCGACGCCGAAACGGGCAAGTACCTGTGGGGCTACAACAAGATCGCCAACCCGACGGCCAACATCCCGACGCCGATCGTACGCGACGACTATGTGTTCTGCACGACCGGCTACGGCGGCGGCGGCGCGGCACTTTTGAAGCTTTCCAAAGACGGTGCCGGTGTAAAGGCCGACGAAGTTTGGTACACGCCTGCCAAGGATTTCCAAAACCATCACGGCGGCGTGGTCCTGCTCGGCGATTACCTTTATTGCGGCAACGGCCACAACAAGGGCTTCCCGATCTGCGTTGAGTTCCTGACCGGCAAAACGGTCTGGGACGGCGGTCGAGGCCCCGGCTCCGGCTCGGCGGCGATCGTCTACGCCGACGGCCAAGTCTACTTCCGCTACCAAGACGGCACGGTCGCCCTGATCGAAGCCTCGCCGAACGGTTACAAGCTCGGCGGCACGTTCAAGATTCCGGAATGCGAAAATCCGAGCTGGCCGCACCCGGTGGTCGTCGGCGGGAAGCTGTATCTTCGCGAGCAGGACAACTTGTTCGTGTACGACGTGAAGAAGTAGGAAGACAATGCAGAATGCTGACTGCTGAATGCTGAACAGTTTCGACACGATGCCGTCTGCCGTTCAGCATTCAGTCATTCAGTCATTCAGCATTCTGCATTCTGCATTCTGCATTCGCCACCCGGTACCCGCTCCTATGGACCTCGATCTTCGCAAACACGTCGCCGTCGTCACCGGCGGAGCCTCCGGCATCGGCTTAGCCATCGCCCGGGGCTTTGCCGCCGAAGGTTGCTCGGTCGCGCTTTGGGACCTATCGCGCGAAACGGTTGCCGCGGCCGAGCGATTGGCAAGCGAGTTCGGAGTGAAAGCGGTTGGTTGCACGGTCGACGTCACGAAGTCCGACACGATCGCCGCGGCCTTGGCGACGACGGCGGCTGTGCTCGGTCCGATCGACCACGTGGCGCATGCCGCCGCGATCGGCTCGGGCAAGTTCGGCTTCCCGTTCACGAACCTTTCGCCTACCGACTGGCCACGCGTGCTGGAGGTGAACATCATGGGCATGACGCACGTCGCCCATGCCGTCACGCCGGCGATGGTCGAGCGCCGCCGCGGGACGATGGTCTTTATTGCCAGCGTGGCCGGCCAAATCGGCTCGCCGACCGATCCGCCGTACAGCGCGAGCAAAGCGGCTAATATCAATTTCGCGCAGTGCATGGCCAAGGACTTGGCGAAGTACGGTGTCCGCGTGAACACCGTCTGCCCCGGCATGGTGCAAACTCCGCTCAACCGTGGCGTGTGGCAAGCCTGGCACGATCAACAACCGCCGGATCAGCGCAAGACGTATGAAGAATGGGCGGGCGAAAAGGTCCGCACGGTCGTCCCGCTCGGACGGTGGCAACGCCCCGAAGACGTCGCCGACATGGTCGTTTTCTTAAGCAGTTCGCGCGCCGGCGAAGTCACCGGACAAACGATCAACGTCGACGGCGGATTCGTCATGCACTCGTAAACGCTCTCCGCATTCACATTTAGCCGCGGAGCTTGCCTCCGCGCTCTCTTGCCGGCGCATCGAGCAGAAGCGCGGAGACAAGCTCCGCGGCTAAATTGTCTTATTCGGAAATCGCGAGCAACTCGGTAAGCTGCGAGCGAGCTTTGGTCGCCGGCTCGGCGACCGTGAACGATCCGATCCATTGCGAGCGGTAGTAACTCTGCTCGCGGCGGCGTTCCCCTTTGCTGCGGAAGAGACCGGTCACGCGGCGTTTAAACTTCTTCTTCCACGGCTCGGCCGCTTCCAGCGCGCGGAGCTTATGCGAAAAACTCGAGGTGAACCGGCCGAAGCGTTCGCCGAACCAACTCGGCACCGGCGCTTTACACCCGAGTGCAAACACCGTGTGCGGAAAGCTCTCGACTCCCTGCCAGCCTACGGCCGTCGCACCCAGCGGGGCGAGCAAACCTTGCAGGCAACTCGGCGTGAGCCGCCAGTAGTCGCCCGGGTAGTTGTGCAGATAGAAATTAAACGGCGTGCTGATCATTACGATGCCGCCGGGCGCGAGCACGCGAATGATCTCGTCGACGGCCCGTCGCACTTCGAACACGTGCTCCAGCGTCTCGACGCAGACGACCGTCGGCAGCGAATCGTCGGCGATCGTTAATCGCCCGAGGTCTTCCACGCGGTCGACCCCCGGTCCTTCCCGCATATCGCAGCCGACGTACTTGCGGCCGGGAAACAGCCCTCGCAAGTCGCCGATATGTTCCTGCCCCGGCACCACATAGCTGCCGAATTCGAACACGGGCCCGCTGAGCGGAAACACTTCGGCGGCGGCGGCGACGAAGGCACGTACGTTATCGCGCATGGGACGTTCTGTTTTGTTGAACGGTGGTGAGAGGAACGTTAATCGAGGATTTCGGCGATTCCGGTCGCAAGCGGGAAAACACGAGCACGTCGCGCTCGGACTTTCCGCGCGGGTCGGAGAACTGCGCGACCGATTCTGCCGCGTCGCCGAGCAGTTTACGAAGTTGCCCGCCGCGCGGACTTTGCGCGTCGAGATCGGCTCGCTCCAGCAAGACGTAGGCGAGTCGCTCGTCGGCCAGCGCTTGCTCGGCCGCTTCGAAGCGATAAGTCACCCGGCCGCTGGAAAGCGCCGTGAAGCCTTGCTGATCGAGCACGTGCCCGGGCGCCGCCGCATAAGAATCGAGCCAGCGGGCGGCGTCGCGATGCGCCGATTGCGATTCATGGGCCGGCTCCGGATCGGAGTACGTCAAAAATTGCGCAACCATCACGGCCGCCACGACCGTGACGTAGCCCCGCGTCGCCGGTTCCCAATCTCCTCCGGCGTGAGACAAGTCGCCCAGCGCCGCGACCGTCGACTCCGTAAGTCGCGCCGCGGCTATTCCGGCGTAGGGCATCATCACCAAGAGCGGCAACAGTAAGTGCCGGCTCGAGAGATAGCCACCGCGCCAAGCGACGGCGAAGATGGCGACCGCCAGCCCGGCGATGAACGTCGCCGCCAAGCGATCCGCCGGCCTCCAATTGCCCTGCCGTCGACGCAGTGCCCAGGCTCCGTAACACGCGGCGGGAACAAACAGATACGCCGAAGCCTGCGCGAGTTCCTTGGCGAATTCGGCGACCGTCGCCAGGAAGCCGTGAAAGCGAATGCTCCGGGTCGGGTCTTTCTTGCCGAGCCGCGGTTCGGCCGGCGATTGTACCGCGGCACCCATCATCGGTTCCGCAACTGCGGCATTGAGCGGGGTTTCCTCGGTCGGAGCGCCGCCGCCGCGCAGGCGTCGGGCAAGATCGAGCGGATCAGAAATGCCCGAAGCCAGATAGGGAGCAACGGCGGTAAAGATCCCCAGTCCGCAGGCCGCGACGAGCCCGCGCCGTCGAAAGCCGGCAGGCCGCGAGACTACGAAGGCCGCCAAGCCGACCACGAGCATGACCGCGGCGACGACCAGCATTTCGCTGCGCACGAGCAGCGCCGCACCGAGGCAAGCACCGCAGAGGAGCGACCACCGCCAGAGCCGTGATTCGACGACATCCGGCATCGCCGCCAACGACCATAGCGCCGTGGCGGCGAAGAATAGATGTAAGGCGTCGCTCGTGCCGTCCGCGCCGAGCCTCGCCACTTCCGGAAGACTAAAGAACACGAGCGTTCCGCAGCATGCCGCGAGCGGGTCGACCAATCGCCGCGCAAATAAGAACGCCGGCACGACGGCCGCGACCAATGCGCAAGCCGCGGCCCACTGCGCGGCCCGGCCCCACTGGCGCGATTCGATGATTCCGCAGCGCATCAAAGTGCGATGTACGACGCAGATCGAAGCCGGAAACAGCGGCGGCACCGGCTCCGCGCGCACGGTCGCCAGAAATCCTTCCCGCTCGATGCGCTGGGCGACGCTGACGAAATCCACCGCATCTTGCGCAGGCAAGACGGCGCGCGAGACGTACCAGGTTTGTTGGCCGAGCGTTGCCGCTAGTAACAATAGCAACGCCGCGCGGGTCGTAAGCATCGCCGGCGGAATCCGTTCCCGAAGTTGAATCGTGCTAAGCCTAGTTCGGGGGGCTCTGGAAGGTCAACGTCGGTGTGATGCAACCACGTGCCGGCACTGCTTGCGAAATTGGGAGGGCGCGCCAAGCCAGATTCGCGTTCGTCGCTTCGAATGCCGATTTCCTCAACACACGGATCAGGGATGGTCCCTTCGATCGCACAATCAGACGTCTTGCGCGCATCGGCGGCCTGCGTGTAGGGTCAGCCCGCGCACACTTTGCGGTCTCACGACACGCCCGCCTCGTCGCACGCCCGCGTCCGATCGCTCCCCTGCCCTTTTCGCAGCGGAGAGGTTCTGCGCCGTGGCGTTCGCGCGTGAGTTCGGCGTTTCGCACGATCGCAGCGCCAACACACACATGCTGGGAAACGGCCGAGCGGACGACCGTCGCCGACGCGTGCTGACTGAAGAGCTGATCGCCGGCGCGGCCGACGATGCGTCGAACGAAACAAGTGCGCGCGTCGCCGGATCCCCGTCGAAGAATCGCTACGGAGAGGCGGCTCGCATGACACGGCAACCGAGGATCACGGACTTCGTCCCGCGCCATTACGGCTGGATTGCGCTCGTCGTTTTCGGCGGCGCGGCGCTCGTCGCCGGCATCGAGGCGGGCTACTACTATCTGCCGCTCCTCGGGCAGTACTCGGCATCAGGCCGGATCGCGGCGCTTGATTTGGCGGCCAAGGGGAGCTTGGCTTCGTGGCTCACCACCACGCTGCTGACGGCCGCCGCCTTCACGGCTTGGATCGTTTACGGCGTGCGCAAGCATCGGGCCGACGACTATCACGGCCGCTACCGCATTTGGTTCGCGGCCGCGCTGGCTTGGTTCTATCTCGGCGTCGACGAATCCGCGAGCTTGCACGAAGCGATCCGCGACGTGGCCGTCGGCCTCAGCGGCCAAGTTGGGCTCGGCGCGGGGAGCGTGTGGTGGCTCGGCGCTTATACGGTCGTGTTCGGCTTCGTCGGCGTTCGCTTGGCGCTCGAAATGCGGGAATGCCGTACCTCGACGACGATCTTCCTCCTGGCCGGCGCGGTCTATCTGACGGCCGCCGTTCAGCTGATCAACGGTGAACTACACTGGTTCACGTTGCCGCCCGGCGTCGATGCGTTGATGCTTGAGCGTGGACTGATTCTCTCGGCGGCGCTCTTGCTCGTGGCCGCGCACTTGGTGCATGCCCGCTACGTCGTACTTGAGGCGGCCGGCGAAATCACGGCCCGGCCTGCGAAGCCAAAAAAGGAAAAGGCTCCGAAGGCCGCCAAGCCGGCGAAGGAAGCCGTCGCCAAAACTTCGGCGAAGGAAAAGAAAGACGTCGACGATGAGCCGCCGGCTAAACGGGGCATGTTCGGCTGGCTCCGCAAAGCCAAGATCGACCCGCCGCATCCGGTCCCCGCCCCGGCCCGGAAATCAAGCGACCTCGCGCCGGCCGTAAAATCGTCGAGCCAGGTGCCCTCGAGCGCGTTCAAGGAAGTGGAAGACGAGCGTCCGCTCTCGTCGAAAGTGAAGCGCGTGCAGGCCGACTTCTCGGAGTCGGACGACTACGAAGACGACGAACCGCGCGAAGGCCGGAAGCTTAGCAAAGCCGACCGCAAAGCGATGCGCAAGCACAAAGAAATGGAACGGCGAGGGTATGGAGAGTAGCGCGGCGAATCGCCGCGAATGACCAAGGACAAGCACCAAAATCCAAACAAGATCCAAATGACAAAAACGCGTCGTTGAGATCAGCTTGGAATTTGGTGCTTGGTCATTGATGTTTCCGCGTGCAACAGCACGCGCCCCTACGGCAATTCGCGAAAGGTCGCGATGCTCATATATCCCAAGATCACCGACGCGGCGATGAAGCCGTAGTCCATCGTGGTGTTCGCGCTGTTGAACGGCCAGCCGGCAAATGCGTCGGCCGCGAAGATCACGAGCATCGCCAGGCTGATAATCAGGCCGATCATGGTGAAGGCTTTGCCCATTTTGCGTGCAATCCGAAAAGATTTCTTTCGAGGAGTTCAGGCCGTCCGCGAAACTCCGGCCATGCAAGCAGTGTAGTATAGTTAGCCGCGCCGGCGACTTGAAGTGCGTGCGCCGCAACTGCTTGCCGCTACGGTCTTTTCTCCGTGGAAAGTGAGCCCACTTTGCCGCGTGATTCCCGGCAAATTTGCGGCAACTTTCGAAGGCGCTTTACGTCGGGACGGGGGGTGCCCGGCGGTTGAACTGCCGCGACAATTTTGATAACCCTTTCGCCCCGGGCCGTGTCATGGAAGCCGTCCCACCTTAGGCAGAACGATGATTATGCAACCGACCATTCAGCGCACGATGCGCTCTAGTTTGGAACCCTGGCAAGCGCTGCGGGCCGCGATGCCCGTAGCTCGCCGCTGGGCCTATTTCGATCACGCGGCAGTGGCGCCGCTCTCTGGTCCGGCCCAAGATGCGCTCTGTGCCTGGGCCGCCGACAACGCCGAAAACGGCGATGCTCACTGGCCGACATGGTCGCGCCGCGTCGAACAAGTGCGCCGCCAAGGAGCTTCGCTCATCGGTGCCGACGACGACGAAATCGCGCTGGTCCGCAACACGACCGAGGGGATCAACCTGGTCGCGGAAGGCTACCCTTGGCAGGCCGGCGACAACGTCGTTTGCTTCGGCGATGAGTTTCCTTCGAATCGTATTCCGTGGCAGAACTTGGCCGGCCGCGGCGTCGAATGTCGCCTCGTCGCCGCCGACGGCACCGATGACGACCTCGATCGACTGCTTTCGGCCTGCGACGCCCGCACGCGCGTCGTCAGCGTGAGTTGGGTCGGCTACGCGAGTGGCCGACGTTGGGACGTGCCACGACTCGCGCAAGCCGTTCACGATCGCGGCGCGCTGTTGTTCCTTGACGCTATTCAAGGGCTCGGCGTGTTCCCGATCGACGCCGAGGCCGAAGGGGTCGATTTCCTCGCGGCCGACGGCCACAAATGGTTGCTCGGTCCGGAAGGGGCCGGCTTCGCCTACGTACGCCGCGAGCATTTGGACCGGCTTCGTCCGACGGGGCTCGGCTGGAACAGCGTCGTCGACGGGCACGATTTCACGCGCACCGAGTGGAGCGTGAAACCAAGCGCGAGCCGTTACGAAGGGGGCACGATGAACACCGGCGGCCATTTGGCGCTGGGGGCTAGTTTGGCATTGCTGGCCATGCACGACCAACAGGCCATCGCCGACCGCGTGCTTGCCGTGAGCGAGAAACTGTGCGAAGCCCTGCGCAGCGCCGGAGCCACGGTCTTCAGCGACCGTCGACCGACTGCGGCCTCGGGCATCGTTTCGTTCGAACTACCCGGACGCAACCCCCTGGCCGTACGTCGCGAATTGCTCGACGCGGGCATCGTCGTCAGTTGCCGAGCCGGCAAACTCCGCGCGAGCCCCCATGCGTACAACAACGACGACGATATCGATCAGCTGATCGAAGCGTTGTCGTAGTCTTAGGCGAGCGGCCGGCGTGAGCCGGCCGTTTGCATTTCATTGCCGGCGAGGCGATGATTGGGGCGAATCGTCTCCCTTCGCTCGCCCCCTGTGATTCCCTGCTCCATGAGTTCCGCGAAGCCGCGCACCGCCGTTTATACCGGGTCGTTCGATCCGATCACGCTCGGGCATCTCAACGTCATCGAACGGGCCGCCACGCTCTGCGATAAGCTCGTCGTCGGCGTCGGCATCAATATCGGCAAGCAGCCGATGTTTTCGATCGACGAGCGCGTCGACCTCGTGAAGCGGGCCGTGAAGCATGTGAAGAACGTCGAAGTTCGCAAGTTCGACGGACTCGCGGTGGTCTTCGTGCGCGAATGCGGAGCCCGCGTGATGGTGCGCGGCGTACGGCCGCTGCAAGATATCGAGAGCGAGTTCACGATGATGCTCGCCAACCGGCAACTCGACCCGGGCATCGAAACCGTGCTATTGATGGCCGACAAGGAATTCGCGCACGTTTCCAGCACGCTCATCAAGCAGATCGCCCCATTGGCCGGCGACGAAGAACTCGGCCATTTCATCCCGCCGGTCGTCATCGCCCAATTGCGGGCCAAGATGAAGCAAAACGCTCCGGAGAAGCCGGCGGCGAAATCGATGGGCGACAAAAAGAAGAAGTAGAGTAGACGCAAGTAACGCATTGCCGTCGCTTTAAAAAACGCCGCTCTTTCTCGGCGTTTAGGCGTCTCTTGCCGCCCTGCCTCGTTTTGCGGGGTAACAGTCTACGCAGTTCCGCGCTGGGGAGTTCATGCTCGCAGGCCCGCGAGCCCCCGCCTACGGAACTCCCGCCATGACTCGCCGCCATACCCTGCTGCTCGCGATCGCCTGCCTCTTTGCGATCATCTTCGATTCCCGCGTCTCGAGCGTGCCGACCACGGCACATGAATCGATCGCAATCGCCGATCCGATCAAGCTTGCTCCGCAACTCTCGGCCGACGACCAACTGCGGGCACTCGCCCGGCAAGCGTACGTCTGGGGCTGGCCGATGGTCTACGTACACAACTGCCGCGAGGCCGTTCGCAAAGTGCCGGCTCCCGGCAAGAGCGGCGGGATGCCGGTCGCCCCGATCAATCAGTTGAGCATGCTGACCGATTACATCTCGCCGAAGCAGACGCTGGTCCCCTGCCCCAACCAAGACGTGGTCTACGGCCTCGGCATGTTCGACCTCGCCCTGGAGCCGGTCGTCGTGCAAGTGCCCGACTTCGGCGACCGGTTCTGGCTCTATCAACTGGGCGATCAACGCACCGACGGGTTCGCTGATTGCGGCAAGGTCTATGGAACGAAGCCCGGCTGCTATTTGGTCGTTGGCCCGACATGGAACGGCGCCGTACCGGCCGGCATCGCCGGAGTGTTCCGCTCGCCGACGCCTACCGCCTACTGCATTCCCCGCGTGTTTCAAGACGACACCGCCGAAGATCGGGCCGCCGTACAAACGGTGCTCAACGGTATCATGGCTTACCCCTTGAGCAAATTCACCGGCTCGGCTCGCACGACGAACTGGCAAAAGTCGAAGTGGCTGCCGAGCGTCATGACCGGCGATCGGGCCAAGCGCGTGGTTCCGGAGCGGTTCTTTGATGATCTTGCTAAGGTACTGGAATGCGTGCCGCCGCGAGCCGGCGAAGAAGCGTTCTACGGTGAAGTTCGCGAGCTGCTCACGAAGGCGGAGAATGACGCTCGCGTGAAGTCGCTCCTCGTTGAAACGGCCCTGTCGACGGAAAACGAAATCGTGAGCCCGCTGTTCCAGTTCCGCAACTTCGGCACAAAGCTGCCCGGCAACTGGACGACCGTAAACAACGGTGCGGCCTTCGGCGACGACTACCTGACGCGAACCGCGGTCGCGAAGTCGAACGTGTTCGTCAACCGTAACCACGAGACGAAGTACTTTTACCAAGACCTCGATTCGACCGGACTTCGCTTAAGCGGCAACCGCAGCTACCGCATCACCTTCGCCAAGGGGCAACTGCCGCCGACCACGGGCTTCTGGTCGCTCACGCTCTACAACGATGCTCACGGCTTCCACCCGAACGCCTTGAATCGCTACTCGCTCGGCACCAAGAGCCGGCAATTGCAGTACAACGCCGACGGTTCGCTGACGATCGTCGTGCAAGCCGCCGCACCTTCAGCCGGCGAAGAAGCCAACTGGTTGCCGGCTCCGGCGGGCGAGTTCTCGCTCTACCTGCGGGCTTACGGTCCGGACGTCGCGATCACGAGCGGCCAATGGACTCCGCCGGCCGTGGAAGCGGTAGACCTCGTGCAAGTGGCGAGCAAGTAAACGAAACAAACGTCTAAAGCCCAGGGACGACAGTCCCTGGGGCCCGACAAGTCGACGCCGTCTACAATCGAGCGACTTGCGTAGTGTCCAAGGGACCCAAGGTCCCTGGGCTTTAGCGTTTAATAGATAATGTATTCGGCGACCGAGGTCGTGAATCGTTACAATCCGTTTCATGCGTTGGTATCAACCGCTCGCTTATCTCTGGGCCTCGCCTGCGACGCTGCTCGGGCTCCTGCCCGCGCCGATCGTGCTGGCGCAGCGCGGGCAAGTGCGAGTAGTGCGCGGCGTAGTCGAGATTCATGGCGGCATCGTCACGCGGTTGCTCAGCGGCTGGATGCCATGGATTGGCCACGCCTCGGCGATGACGCTCGGGCATGTGATCTGGGGCAACAATCAACAATGCCTCGACCACAGCCGGGATCACGAGCATGTGCACGTGCGGCAGTATGAACGTTGGGGGCCGCTGTTTCTGCCGGCGTATCTCGGCGCGTCGGTTTACCTGTGGTGCCGCGGACGCGACCCGTATTTAGAGAACCCGTTCGAACGCGAAGCTTACGGCTTCGATGACTGACGAACTTCGAATAGCAATTCCATGAAGCCCCGCATTACCCTGATTGCGCTTGCCGTCGACGACCTGCCGCGGGCCGTGGCGTTCTATCGCGATGGGCTGGGCTGGCCGACGGAGGGGATCGTCGGCGAAGAGTTGGAGAACGGCGCCGTGGCGTTTTTCGATCTGCACGCCGGCCTAAAGCTCGCGCTCTGGC
>JAFLCO010000143.1 GCA_017303535.1 Planctomycetota bacterium | reverse complement strand
GGGAATCTCATGGAACTTCGACGAAGATTCGCAGACCACAAGCACCTCCGTGCGGATCGGGAATAAGGCTCCTCAATCCACTCTACGAATGCTTGCATGGACTTGGTTCGGTAATCGGATAGGTTCTTACGGTTCTCCCGGTTGTTTACTGCGTCCTACGTTATGCCCACCAAATCCTTGTCGAAGGGCGTGGTCAGTCGCCGGAGAGACTGCTCTATTCCGATCGAATGCTTTGGATCGGCATCACGACATGGGGCATGATCGCCGTCGGCGCTATTTACGGCCGGTTCTCGTGGACGATTTTCGCCCCAAGATAGTTTCTATGTACCTTGGTTACATCTTCGCCCCGCCCGCAGCATGGCTGGTAGCCGGAACTTTAAAGTTCATCGTCAACTCTTATTGGGCAAAGCAATGGGCTTTTGGACAAATCGGACTCGGAGGATTTCCCAGCACGCACGCCTCTGTCGCCGCCGCCGCGCTTGCTGCTATTCTGACGCGGGAAGGCCCGGGCCATCCAGCGACGGCAGTGGCAGTCGCTCTAACGCTTCTTACAGCGATTGACGCAGCAGACCTGCGACGACGCGTCGGCCGCCACGCTGAACTATTAAATCAAATTGCAAATCCATTGAAGCCGCTTCGCGAACGCATGGGACACAAGCCTCACGAAATCATCGGCGGACTCTTCGTGGGCGCAACTGTGGGAATAGTGTGCGGTCGCGTTCTTTAGAGGGCCCGGTCGCTTTTGACCGCCCGTCTCCTGGTTCCGATGCCAAACGTAAAGATGGGAATCAGTTGAATTACTGACGTCTACAAAATGAATGAACCGTCGGGTCGCTAGCATGCGTATCGCTAGGTATGAGACCAAAAGGCAGTGCGGCGGAGTTGGAAGCTCGTCGTTGTCGTGCCGTGGCTTTTCTAGCGGACGGGAAAAGTCTCACGGAAGTGGCGAGGCTCGTCGGGGCCGACGTGTCGAGCGTGAAGCGTTGGAGGCGAGCCTGGCAAGCGGGCGGAGACGCTGCGCTCGAGTCGAAGCCGATTCCCGGTCGTCCCGCGGAATTGACGGAGGCGGAGCGGCGACGCTTGGCCGCAATCGTGCGGGCCGTTCCGCTCGCGGCGAGCTTCATGACCGATTGGTGGACCTGCAAGCGCGTGGCGGAAGTCATCCGCCGCGAGTTCGACGTGACGTACCACCCGGACCACGTCGGTCGATTGCTGCACGCCCTGGGCTTCACGCAGCAGAAACCGCAGCGTCGCGCTTCGCAACGCAACGAAGCGGCGATCGCGCGGTGGCGAACGCACGATTGGCCGCGAATCAAAAAAAGGCCCGGCGTCGCGGCGCGACCGTCGTGTTTCTCGATGAAACGGGCTTCTTTCTCTAACCCGTAACCCGTCGCACCTGGGCTCCCCGCGGCGAGACGCCGATTCAACGCGTCTCGGCCCGGCACGACCGACTCTCGGCCGTCGGCGCCGTCAGCCTCGCGCCGCGACGCCGCGCCATCGGCGTCCGCTGGAAGTTCGTACGCGTTTCAGCATCCACAGGTAGCGTTTCGGCTCAGCGGGCGTACTCGCGGCGCGATTCTGGGTGCGTGCGGAGCCAGGCATCGGGGAGCAGTTCGTCGAGTTCCGCTGAGGAACTTGGCCGCGTAGCGGCCAGCCTGAGCACGACGTCGCGCAGGTAGGCCCAAGGCTCGACGGAGTTTGCTTTGCAACTGGCCGTGAAGCTGAACAAGGCGGCGGCGGTGCGCCCGCCCCGGTCGTTGCCCAAAAAGGTCCAGTTCTTCCTGCCGATCGCGCAAGGTCGCAGCGTGCGCTCGGAGAGATTGTTGTCGATCGCCGGCGCCGGATCCTCGCAGTACCGCACCAGTCCGTCCCAACGCGGCAGCACGTAACCGACGGCTTGCCCCAGCGGGCTCTTGGGGAGCACGTCGGCGCGCAGTCTGGTCAACCAAGCGTGGAACTCGTCGAGCAGCGGCAACGATCGCTCGCGGCGCAGCCGCAACCGTTCGTCCGGCGCCAGGGACTTTACTTCCCGTTCGACGTCGTACAGTCGCGCGATGTACGCCAAGGCGGCATGCGCCTCGCTCGGCTGCGTCTCTTTGGCTTCGTAGAACTTTCTGCGCGCATGAGCCCAACAGAGGACTTGCTTCACGGCGCCCGCCGCATAGATCCCGTCGTACCCGCTGAACGCGTCGGCTTGGAGATAACTGCGATAGTCTTTCAAGAAGTTCGCCGGTCCGTCCCGCTTGCGACTCGCGGTGTAGTCGTAGACGGCGTAGGGATTCTGTTCGTCCCCGACATAAACCCAGAACCGGCCGGTCCGCGTCTTGGGCAGCGCCGGATCGAGCACCTGCACCGGCGTGTCGTCCGTGTGAACGACGTGCGAGGCCCGCACGCGTTCGGCCAAGCGGAGATACAGGGGTTCCAATAATTCGGCCGTATGCCGCGCCCAGCGACAGAGCGTTGAGCGACCGAGTTCCACGCCGCTGCGGGCGAAGACGTCTTCCAGGCGATAGAGCGGCAAGTGATCCGAGAACTTGCCGACGACGATCGCCGCCAACAGGCCCGGTCCCGGCAAGCCCCGTTCCAACGGCTTCGTCGGCGCCGGGGCCGTCGCCACGTGCTCTTGGCAACCGCGGCAGGCGTACTTCCAGCGGACGTGCTCGATGACCTTCAAGACGGCCGGGACGAACTCCAACTGTTCGCTGGTCTCGCAACCGATCCGTTCCCGCTTGCGACCGCAGCCGGGGCATGACTGCTCGTGCTCCGCCAGATCATGCTCGATGCGCTCGCGCGGCAGATGCTCGGGCAAGGCGTGGCGACCGCCGCCCCGACGAACGTGGGCCGCGACGGGCGTCTCGACCGGCGGAGCGGGAGCCGCAGGTGCGACGCTCGGCTCGGCGAACAGCGCCAGCTGCTGCGGATCGACCCGTTCGCTGCGCGGCCCGAAGCGGGCCTTCAAGAGCTGCGCAATGTAATGTTGCAGTTGATCGAGTTGACGCTGCTGTGTCGTGACGGTCGTCGAGAGTTCGACCACCAGTCGCTGCAACGTCTCGACGTCGGGCGGTAGAGAAGCGGCGTCCTTGCTCATCACTCCTTACGACGAGCGAGCGGGCGGAATTATTTTTCGGACGTCGCCGAGAATCGCTTCCGACGTCGCACGCTCGTCAGATCGATCCCCGACAGGATCAACGCCAACTCGTCGGGAACGAGCGTCGTGCTCTTCGCGTCTTTCGCGGCGATCGGCAGCTGGTAGGTTCCGGCTTCCAGCCGCTTGTACCAGACGGCCAGGCCGTCCATGTCCCAATAAAGCAACTTCAAGCGGTCGCGACGCCGATTGAGGAACACGTACAACCCGCCGTTGCGGACGTTCCGGCGGGCGTGTTCCGCCGCACGCTGCGTCAGTCGATCGAAGCCGCAGCGCAGATCGGTCGGTTCCAGGCAGAGAAAGACCTCGACCGGCAACGCCAGACTCAACATCGGCGTTCGCCCAACAGTCGCAGCACCAGCCGCAACGCTGGTTCTTCACACGGCACCCGCAACGTCCAGCCGTTCGGTCCCTCCAGCGCAAGCGTCGAGGGGGCAGCGACGACGCCGACCGGTACGAAGCCTTTTGCCTCTTCACGTAAACGCCGCTTCCAATAATGAAACGAGGCGTTCGCCAGGCCGTGCTGTTTGCAATAAGCCTGAATCGACTGACCGCCGTGAACCTGCTCCGCAATGCGTCGCCGCCACTTCTCCGCCGCCGAACCGTTCGACATACAAGCCTCGCTGAAAACGCATCTCGTTGCGACACGTCTTCAACTTACTACCCGCGCCAAGGTGTGTTTGCTGCAACGGACACGAAGCAGTGTGGAGTTGCACCAAGCACGGTGACCTCGCCAATTACGCTCCCGACGATCTGTTCGACCTCGGCAACGCCGTCGTCAATGCCCTCGATCGACAACGACGCGACCGACGAATTAAAGAATCCTACTTCCAAACCGCTCAACTCGATCTCTGATACGGCGCATTCATTGCGCAGAGGTCAGTAAGCTTGTTCTTTTCGGGAAGACGATTGCCCTGCGAATTACGAGCCGGTAGTGTGTCATCTTCGCGTCGGAGGCATTCGATGAGCACTTACTCGCGGAACCTGCGCTGCTTGCGAAGGAAGGACGAAGCCGGCGGCACGCCCACCTATCGACATGCTTCCTCGGCCATCACACGCAAGGCACGGCTCGCCGATTAACGAATCACGGCAAAGCGTTGCACGAGCGAAAGACGACTGCGTTGCCGAACGAAACCAAGCCGCCGAGAGGATGGCGGCCGAAATGACTTCAGCTAGGCGACTGCCAAATGATGCAGCGTTTTACGCCGTTACTACTATCGTCCACCACGCGCCATTTTTCTGGAACCCCAACTTCTTCAGGGGACGGCCACATGTTGACGTCGTCCACCAATAAGTAGCCGCCGGGCGAAATCTTTGCCAGGACGTGCCGCACGCAGGTCGTGCGATAATGTCCGTCAACGACGACAAACTTGAGACTGGCATCGGGCAATTGATCGGCGATCGCGACATAATCGGGCGTCCTGACATAGCGGGCGTGTTCAAGTTCCGGCTCCGGGTGGTTCAGCCGAATCAAACGATAATCGACGTTCTCAACTCGGTCGTCGACAAGCTGCGTTTTGACAACTTCGTACCAAGCGGCATCGTGTTCAATGCTCGTTAAATGTCCGACCTTGTTCGCAAACCAGCGTGTGCTGCGACCGCTGCCGAATTCCAAGGCCCGCATCGATTGATCGAGATGCCTTTCGCAAAATGCGATAGTACCGGGACAAAGCCAAGGCTTTTCCGGATTTGCTCGTTCCCAAAAGTAGTAGCGCAGACGAGCCAAGGCCATTCGCGGCCGCCGCAACCAGAACCCGATAGCCATATACAGCCTGAGTAAGAGAGTGCTAAGAGTCGTTACAAAGATAATCAACAGACACGTAGCGTAAAAGCGCCTTATGAGTTGAGTCACAGTACGGCTGGTGACCTTACGAACGGTGTCGCAGTACAACAAAACCACTGGATCGCATCGAATGTCATCAAATGGCTCGATGTTGTTGTTGAATTGCGGCGTCCGTCGGATTCGTAGAATCGAAGCGATTCTATCTTGCTATCTACCTTCGCCGACCTCTGCCAGATTCCGATGCTTTTGCGCAAGGTCGAATATACCGAGGTTCTCATAAGCCCGAGCAATTGCCAAATGGAAAGCAGCTTGACCGCTTTTGCGAGCGATACACGATTCGAGGTCGTCCAACGCCGCCTTCCGGATCTGATTCTGAGCTTCCAACGTTCCGCAGCGATCGCCGCGAGTCGTCTCTTGGATACGCTGGGCGTACTTCATCACCTCGCAGGCAACGTCGTGGAATTACCGGGACGAAGCCTACTCGTGGAAGACGGCGTGTTTGCAGCCTAGACGGCACAATCAGCGAGGGCGAGAAGATCGCGCCCGCAAGTTCGCGCCATTCTCGGCTGCAGTTCGACTGTTAGGGCTTTCGAGCTTGATAACGATAATTGAAACGGGCGTTGGGAGCTGTATCTCCCTGATCGAGAAAATCCATGCCGTCAGCGTCAGCCGGTACGTTGTCGGTCCACTTGAAGTCGAAGCCGAGCGGCTCAGAGCTTGCTAGGCCCAAGACGCTTCGGGGCACGGCAAGCTGCAGCTCGTTCGTACCGACTTGTAACCTCGCCGATCCGATCGACGCCCAGGAAGCACCCGTACGGCGTTCAATGCTCGCGTTGTCCGAAGTCGGGCGTCGGTGATTGATCCGGAAGTCGTAGCCGAGACGGCCGGTCTTGGCGTTCTGATCAGCGTCGAGCAAAAGACACAGCCACTCCGCGTCGGCGACGGGGGACAACGGCGCGCGCGTCCGGACGCGGAAGAAGACGTGCGTCGCATCGTGAGCGACTTGCATCGCCTCCAGGTCGTTGCGGCCGGTACGGTTCACGTAGCGGCCCGCTCCCGGCACGCCATCATGATCCCGATGCGCCGTGTCCTGGAGGTCGTCGAGATAGATCGGCTTCACGTCCGACCATTGCCCGAAGTCGCCGGGGATCGCGATCGTTTTTGCGGGGGATGTTTCCGGCAGCGGGCGCACACCTTTGTAGCGGCGGATGCCGGACACCATCTGCCAATAGTAATTGTCGCCGTAACCGCCCCGCATCGGCTCGATGTCGCGGCTGAACTCCGGATCGTACAGATCCACGAAGAAGGTCTCGCCTGCAGGCAAGCCCCGCCCACGAAAGGTCATGGTGCCGTCGGAAATGAAACGCTGCGCGATCCATTCGTTCCAGCCCGTGATGAAGATGAACTCCGGCTCTTGGGGGAGCGCATGTCGCCATTGCTCGGCAAAGTACAAGCCTTGTTCGGAGCGGCATTCGTCCGGAAGAGGCTGGCGGCTGCCGTGATAGCTTCGGCCGATGTTGCTCGTCGCGTGCTGGCTCACGCCCACCGGTAGGCACTCCGGCTTGTCGGGCGCTTCGTGCCACCCCGCCGTCTGCGGCGCATGATCAAGCCACGGCCACTTGTCACGACCGTCGCCGAACCAAGCCTGGCCGCGCGTCCAAGCCCAGGAGGTGCGGATCGTAAAGAAGGCCGACACCTCTTCACGGAGCCCGGCGGTCGGAGACAGCAACAGCGGCTTGCCTTTCCACTCAAACCAGGTCGAACGGTATTTGCCGGGCTTGTAGAACGTCTCCCAGAGGCGTTGGACCACCGCGTTGTGCTGCGCATAGGCGAACATCGCGATCTGCGGTACGCGACGCCCCTCGGCCTGCATTTGTTCCAGCACCTTGCACAGGGCCTCACGTTCCGCGTCGTAAGTGAAGCCGTTGGTCACATCGAGAATCAGCACGTCGACACCGGCGTCCGCCAACAGTTGCATCTGCTTACGAATCACCCACGGATCGTCGGGGCGGTAGTAGCCGAAGCGGGGCTCGCTCCAATAGTGCGGCGTCTGCACCGGCCCCCACGCCGGAGCCTCGGGCTTCGCGGCGATGAGCTTGGCGATGTCATGGACGGCCGGATTGCCAAAGGCCGCGTGCCAGTTGAAATAGAAAATGCCGACCGTCCGATTTGGCCGCAGCCCCCCCGCTTCTTCGTGCGTCGGCAACACTCGGCCCAAGGCGTCGGTCGCGACCCAGGTATCGGGCATCGTGTCGCGCTGCTCACCAGCCTGGCATATGGTTTGTACCGCGGCGGTAAGAAGGACGCACCCGAGTGGGGCGAGGAGTCGATTCATGGCTGACGCTTCCACGGCCGGCGTCGAGCGAAGAATCTCTCCCGACGCGGACCTTCTGTTCTAAAACTTTGACCGCTTCTCATGGCCTAGACTCGCCAATCAAACGGGTTCCTCGGTAGGAGGACGATGAGCAACGTGGCCTAGGGCCCGATGAGGAATGAAAGGAGCCACCACACGAGTCCGCTTCGGCCTTTCGACTGCGCTAATCCGGCATTGATGAGCGAGAGCGTTCCCCAGCCGACGTAATAGACGGAGTTGGCCATAACAAGCATCAACTGTGAAGAGTGAGGAGCGGGTCAAGGAACGTTGTCCGAGACTACGTTCGACCGGGGCCTGTTGTCGGCGGATTCCAATGCCATGGTAGTGAAAGCCGGCTTGGGCCTGGTTCTTGGCTAATCCCACTGAAGTTTTCGGAAGACCGGCTGTCGCCCCGACCAACTCTTGCTGCCGATGAGCGTGTCGCCCTGTTCGTGATACGCCCGCAGACTGAGGAGGTCGACCTGCTGCCATGACGAAAGCGGCGTCCCGTCGTCGGCCTTGAAAGCTTTCGGCTCCAACGACACGGTCTGCACGGCATCGCCGCCCAGAAGTTTCACGACCGCCGTGAACTCCTGCGACTTGCCGCGATAGGACCGAAAGAAATTCGTGGTCAGCACGATGACCAATTCATTCGGTTGTTCGGCCTGAACGTCGAGTGCGAGTCGCAGATTCGGACCGCCTTGCCACTTCGGTTCGGCCAGTTTGCGCGTCGAGTATTCCCAATGGTGCGGATTGTCGGCCGACAACACGTACCAGTCCCGCAGGCCATGGGAAAAGTCGTCGATGACTCGGGATGGCTTATCCGTGGCCGCCACCGCGGCACCTTGCAGCTCCGCCGGTGCCGCCGTGTGCAGCAGGGAACTGATCGCGAACTTATCGGCGGGGCGGGAATGGGGAAGCCGCTCCGGCTTCTTCAACTCGTAGACGACATTGGCAAACGCAAACAGCGGCCGTTCGACGCTCATTATCGGTAATTTGGCCGTCCAAGTCCCGCCCGATTCCGTGGTCTCCGCGGATCGCCAGAATCTCGCTCGTGGGTCGGGATCAATCGAGTAATAGAGGTGAACCTCCGACACGGCCTGCGAGGAGTCGGGCGTGACTTGCAGCTCAGGAACGTGATCGTCGGTCGCCAGCACCAGTTTGGAATCCGGCGTCTTGGGAAAGGTAAAACTTCCCTCGAGAAATTGATCAAACCAGAGCGGTCGCGTCACGGCGAACTCCGGCGTGAACCGGTGATTCATATGCGGCGTGAACGAGTAACGCACGTTCGCGTGCGGGATCCGTTCGCCGGTACGGTAGGTGTCGTCCATGATCCCGTGAAAGTCGTTGGTCGCTCCCAGCCAGAGCAGGGGAGCCGTGACGTGCGGAGCGTACGCTTCGAAGCCGAGCGTGGCGGCGAATAATTTTGCGTCGCCGTGGGGCAATTGCTTCCGTTCCTCCGGCAGCAGCGGCCGGGGGACGGTGCGAAAGCCCGATCCACCGACGGAGGGCGCGGCGACTTTCACTCGCTTGTCGCTTCCGGCGACGTACACGGTGAGATTCCCGCCCATCGAATGACCGTACACTCCCAGTCGAGCGGGATCGACTTCGGGCTGTTGCTCCAGGAAGGTCAGGCCGCGCCGGCACCCGAACGTAAGCAAGTACCAGTTGTTGTTTTTGGGCGACTCCACGGGATCGAGGTACTTCTCACCGGGGAGCAGATTGAAGTAGCCCGGAACGTTCTGCTGCGTGGGATCGACGGCCCCCCAATCGGTGTTCAGGTCGCCCGGACGGGCATTCTCCATTTCGCGTCCGCCCCAATTCACAGACAGGCAGGCATAACCGCGGCGGGCGTAGAAGGCGACCTCCTCCAGAAACGCCCGTTGCCCGCCGCCGTGGAGATGCAATAGGGCGGGCAGCTTCCGGCCTCCCTGAGGAAATGCGTAGAACGCCGCCATGCGAGCCGGTCGGCCTTTGAACGTACCGATGTGATACGTCACGTAGCGGAAGACGACGTCGTCTTCCTCCCACCGCCGAACGACCCGCACGTCCAGCGGGTCTTGGCGAGGATCGAAGTCCGACCAAAGCTCTTCGACGTTCCAGGGAACTCCTGCGGCAGCCGCAAAGGTTGCGGTGGCGACTTGCAACGAAATGAGAACGATTGCGCAAAAGAATCGCATGGGCTTCTCAAGCTAAAACGATGTCTGCCTTGGTGCTTGCCACGATGGCGAATAGTTCGTTTTGTTCACCGGTCGGAACCTCGAATTTATCGAGCGTCACCTGAAAGTCTTGGAGGAACGCTTGCCATTCCGGTTCGGTGATCCCCAGATGTTTGTGGGATTCCTTCATCGTCTTACCGGTATATTGCTGCGGACCTCCGGTCGCCCAGCCAACCATCTCGGTGACAAGGTACTTGAACCCGGCTTTAGAAACTCGGTGATGAGCTTCATCTACTTTGGGATTCGCATTCAAAAGCGGATTAACCATGATGCGGTCAATGAAGTCGTCGACGACGGCCGCAATGTTGTAGATGCCGCCTAAGCGGTCGTAGAGCGACGGCGAGGGTGTCATGGGGGAGCGAGGACGGCTTGTTGAGCTGGGGCAGACAAGGGCGAGAGCCTGATTGTATCCGCTCGCAAAGACAATCCGAGTTGCCCGGCGGTCCGCTGGAGCTTTGCCGAGCGTTATGGCTCTATCGTGACGAATGTCGCCTCAGGCCGCTCGGCCGATTGGGATCGGCCTACAGGCTAAAGAATGGCCCGTTTCCGCGGCATATTTTATGCGGAACACTTATCGGTTGACGGAAGTTACCGCTTGTTGGAAGCGCACATCACTCATCGCCAGGCCGCGGCTTTTGCACCCCTTACAGCAATGACCGCGCTTCAACGTGGCCCGTCGGCTCATCGACGGGATGCCCCTGCGATCCTCAGGACGGAAGCCACTCGTATCTCACGTTACGGCGCCGACCGGGAGGCGAGACGCCGAAAGACCATGATCGTACTTTGCTGCAGGATGTCCTTCAGCGGCATCTGAAATCGAGCCGCCGGCATCGCAAGACGCACACACGCCTTCCGGGGAAAGGCTCGCCGTGAGGCGGGCCCGTCGTCGCGTCGATTGTTCGTTACGATAACTGGATTGATACCTGTTACGGCGGCGATCGTCTCTTGGCGCGATCCTAACTTGCCGTAAGCGTCGCCGCTCTGCTCGTGCGTGCGCACGGGCGGTTGTGTTCTTTTGACACGACCGCCCGGCGCGGGCGGTCTCTTCTCAAGGAGTTCCGCCGATGATCGCCGTTGCGCCGCCGTTTTGTTTGTCGGAGTCCGCCGCTTGGACGCCCGACTTTCTCGATCTGCTCCCGCAAATACGCCGCACCGCCGCCTGCTCGTTCCGCGGTCTAAACCGCGAAGCGAGAGAGGAAGCGATCCAAGAGGTCGTGGCCACCGCGTTCACGTGGTACGACCGCCTGGTCCGCAGCGGTCGCGGCGCGCTGGTCTACGCCGGCCCGCTGGCGACGTTCGCCGTCCGCCATGTCCGCAGCGGGCGGACCTGCGCGTCCCGGTTGAACGGGCGCGATCTGATGTCATCGTATCGTCGCGATCGTACCACGGCCGCAATCCGACGGCCGGCGCCCCGGCGGGACACAGAGTGGCAAGCGACGCTGGTCGAAGACCGCCGCGCGGGGCCGGCCGAAACGGCCGCGGCGCGGATCGACTTTGCCGGCTGGCTCAAAACCTTGTCGCCGCGGCGACGGCGGCTCGCGCGGGTGCTGGCCGCCGGTGAATCGACGCGAGTCGCCGCCGAGCGGTTCGGCGTCACCGCCGGACGGATCTCGCAACAACGCCGCGAACTGGAAGCGTCTTGGCGGTGCTTCCAAGGAGGGACGCCGCAAAGCGTCCGGCTGCCGACAATCACTACCTCTTCACGAAAGGATCCATCATGCTGAAGCTGCAAGCCTCCGTCTCCAAAAAAGTCGGCCGCCCTTGCTACGGTTCGGAGGGGGCGAGCCTGGCGCTCGAACTGGAACTCGACGACGGCCTGGCGGCCGACGCCGAACGCCTGCACAAACGAGCCCGGGAACTGTTTGCGCTCGCCGAAGCCGCCGTCGACGAGCAACTCCGCAGCGAAGCGGCGAAAGCCGAGGAGTCGCGTGAGGCGGAACGCACGGATTCTCCGCGCCCCGGCCGCGTTCCGCGCCGCGTCACCGCCCGACAACTTCGGGCGCTGGAACTCTTGGCCGAGCGCCAGGCGATCGATTTAGCGGAACTCGCGGCCGAGCGTTACTCGGCGGCGGAGCCGACGGAATTGTCGCTCACGCAGGCGAGCGACTTAATTCAAACGCTGCAGGAGCGCGTTGAACCACTCGCCGAAGAGCAAGCGGCTTAAAGCGACTCACATTCCCCGTCACATGTTCCGGAGTCGTCCTTCTATGGGAGCTCGCTCGAAACTCAACCAAGCCTACCTGAACGGGGCGCTGGTCGTCGCCGGCGTCTGCGGCACGCTCTTCCAATCGTGGGGCGTATTCGCGGTGGCGCTGGTCGCCTTGCTCGGCGCCTCTTTAAGGAATCGTGATATTCGTACGGATGACCGCCGGCGTCGTTAACTTCACAGGCGACCCTCGCCGCCGCCCGACGGCCGCTTCCGCCCTTCGGGGCGGAAGTGGCCTCTTTTTTTTAGCTCGGAGGCAGATCGCTCGAAACGGCGTCTGATGTTCGGCATCATGACGGCCGGGTATAAGTTGTCGCTGTTTTCGATCGCCTTCCGCTTAATGTCGCCGCCCCTCATTAAGGTCCGCGTCGAGAAGCGACGCGCGGATATTCTTGCGTCGTCGACGTGAGAGGTTCGCCCGCTTAGAAGCAACGGGCTTCGTGGCTTAACGCCGTCTGTGAAGTCCGTTGATCGAATTCTCGGAAAACCGACATTCTGATCATGCCCGATTCACGGGACGTTTCTACGACTTGAGCTGGAGCGATCTCCTCCGTTCATCGTCGACCGCGGCGCGGCCACGTACCAGACATCGCGACTCCGGTCCGTGGCCCGTCTTCATCACAGTTCGCGACGGCCGCACCAAACTGTCCCGCGGAGCCGATCGCCGACCGCCTTGCGACCCAAATCATTTCCCAAAAGGCACTTATGGCGACGCGCACCCGGAGACGTGCCCTCCGGTACGGATTTTTGACCTTTAAGTGGCCGCTTCGATGATTGGGTTGTAGCGGATCCGCGGCGTCTTGGGGGGAATCCGATGAAGGCCAAGCCGCGACCCAACGAGTCATGAGAGAGGTCAACGATGAATGCCGATCAAGTCGCGGAAGATCACTCCGGTGAGGAACGGATTGCAACACAATTGTATCAAGCGCTGGCACGCCGCCGACGCTTCGGGCCGCAAGCCGCAACTCACCTCCTCGTCATTCCGCCGCCGTCGGATCGGGAAGTCGTGCGAGGTTCGCCCGCGGTGTTGCAGGGGGTGGCCGCGGAAGAGTTGACCGACGTCGCCCTGGAGGAAGCCGTTCGCCAAATCGAAGCCGACGCCGCGAGCGACGCCCAGCGGGTCGTCGCCTACTTGCGTCAAATGGCCGCGCACCTGCGCTCGGTCGACTGCGTCACGCCGCAGCAGATCGAGGAGTTCGTCGACGCCATGAATGACGTCTTGCTACAAATCTATCGGGAACTCCAAAAAACGCGTCCGAGTCCGACGCGGCTGCGGCAGCTCGTCGCGCAATATGCGGTCGACCCGCGCCGCCCGGTCGCAGTACCCGCTCATCACATCGACGTTCGTCGCAACGATGAAGGCCTGACGGTCGCGGTCTTGCCGCCGGGAGTCGGGCGAATTCGTTCGCTTCCGTACCCGGGAACCGTGGTGCGCGATCCCTGCGCGGCGCAGCTGCTTGAAGACCTCTTGTTGTCGTCGCCGCCCAATTATCCGGCGGCGATGCAATCGATCGAGCTGCGCCTCGGCTATGTTCCGGACGCTTCCTCGTCTGCGCACTTGCAACCGTCGGTCGCCGCGCCGGGGCCGGTCGTTACGGTCGACGAAGGCGCCGGTTGCATTACCGTCTCCGGGCGGAGCTACATGGTCGACCTGATGCTGCTGCAGGTCTTTCAATTCCTGCTGAAGGCGCCGGGAAGTTGGGTGTCCTCCGCCGAATTGGAGAAGTCGCCGCTGTTGGAAGGCACGCGGATCGATCGCTTGTTGCGAAAACTTCCCCGAGCGCTGCGGGCCCTGATCGAGGGGCGCCGCGGCAAGGGTTATCGCTTACGTATGGAACGGCTATGCCAAAATCCGTCCATAGACCGGTCGGCCGAGAAAGAGCACGATGTGCGACAGACGTACGCAGAGACGCTCGCACTTCAAACCGCACGCGAGGATTCGTGATGGATCAAGCCCCGGAACCGAAGAGAATGCGCCCGTACTTCTTGCCGGAAACGGTCGCTTTCGACACGTTGCCGCGACCGGTGCAGGTCGCCTTCACGACGATCGTCGAACCGGCCTACCGCGAGTTGGTGCTCGGCGCCGCGAGCGCTCTGGAAAGGAGCGCGGGGGCGAGCTTCGTGTTTCTGCTGGCCGAAGAAGTGCTCAACCACTTCGAGATCGGCCGGCAGATGAACCTCGATCAAAGCCAAGTCGCCGAAGACCGCGCGCAGCGGGAGCAGGCGCTGGCGCGGCACCTCAAGCTGCTGAGTGCGAAGAACTCGGCGCTCGGCGCGCTGCTGCGGATCCGCAAGCTGCCGTCGCTCTTCCGCGTGCCGCCCGGCGGCGGCATCGAATAGGGGTAACCTCGCAATGGAAAACGGCGAAATTGTTGACCAACGCCGAGCGGCGGCGGAGGCCTTTCTGGCTCGCCACGGCGAGCGCTTGAAACGGCAAGGAGCCGTCGTGGCGACGTACCGCCGCCGCGACGACCGGCGCGTCGGTCCGTATTACCGTCTGGTTTGTCGCTGCGAGGGGCGCCAGATTTCGGTTTACCTCGGCGCGGCGGGACCGCTCGTCGAGGAAGTTCGCCGGCGACTGGCCGACTTGCAGGGGGCACGAACCGCCGCACGGCGCCGTTGGCACGTCCGACGCGCGCTGCGGCGGCAAGCCGCCGCAGTTCGTCGCGACTTCGACGCCGAATTGCGGCCCCTCGG
>JAFLCO010000142.1 GCA_017303535.1 Planctomycetota bacterium | reverse complement strand
CGAGGACCTAGGGCCGGGCGAGCTCGCGGCCGAGCGGCGTCCTTCGCTTCGTTCGCTACGCTCACTCCGCGAAGGACGCCCTGATCTAATAGACATCGTCTCACCCCTGTAAGGCAACATACAAGGGCCGCGTGGAAGGAAGGTTGGCGTGATTCTCGATCATCGAATCTCCGGAGCCAACCTTAAGGCGGCGCGACCCTCAACCGGCCCTTCGGGCCACCTTCTCCCGAAGGGAGAAGGGTTGTTGGCGGCGTCTTTTTCGTCTTCGAGGAATCGACGTAAGTCGCGCAATTGAATTGGGACTTACGTCGACGCGCGCTGCGTACATTTAGGACGGGGTGCGCACTTCGAGCGCGAAAAAGTACGCACTCCGACACTAGGAACTAAGGGTGCGCACTCTTTTCAAAAATAGTGCGCAGTCGTAATTGCAACAGTTTTGCGCTTTCGTCGTAAGTCGCGCCGGCGCTTCGGCACTTACGTCGATTTTCGAGCGACGTTTTCGACCGCTGTTTTCCACGGACCGGGCCGGTACAATTCTCGCATGAGTGCCAAGCGTGCCGTGGAAGAGCCGTCGTTGTTTGCCGAAGCGGAAGCCGCCGCGCGGCAGATGGTTCAGCCGTTGGCGGCCCGCATGCGGCCTCGGAATCTGGCGGAATTCGTCGGGCAGAAGCACTTCCTGGCCGAAGGAAAGCTGCTCCGCCGCCTGATCGCCGCCGACCGCCTGGGATCGGTCATCTTCTACGGCCCGCCCGGCACCGGCAAAACGACGCTCGCCCAACTCTTGGCCGGCGAGACAAAGTGCCGGTTCCAGCAGGTCAACGCCGTGGCGGCGGGCGTGAAGGAATTGCGCGAGTTGCTCGATGGGGCCCGCGATCGGTTGTCGGCCGGCGGCCAACGGACGCTGCTCTTCGTTGACGAAATCCACCGCTTCAACAAGGCCCAGCAAGACGTGCTGCTCCCCGACGTCGAGGACGGCAGCATCGTGCTGGTCGGCGCAACGACGCAGAACCCGTTCTTCGCGCTGAACAGCGCTTTGGTGAGCCGGAGCCGGATCTTCGAGTTCAAGCCTTTGTCGCGCGACGACATCAAGGCTTTGCTCCGTCGTGCGGCGGCCGACGAATCGCGAGGGCTCGGCCGCTACGACGTGCGGCTACATGACGACGCCGTCGATTTTCTGGCCGAGGTTTGCGACGGCGACGGACGTCGGGCTTTGTCGGCGCTCGAAGTCGGCGTGCTCAGTTGCACGGAGCGGCCGTGCGAGTTTACGAAGTCGCTCGCGGAAGAGTCGATTCAGAAGAAGGCCATCGAGTACGACCGCTCGGGCGACGGGCACTACGACGCCGCCAGCGCGCTGATCAAGAGCATCCGCGGCAGCGATCCCGACGCCGCCATTTATTGGTTGGCCCGGATGCTGGAAGCGGGCGAGGAGGTGCGGTTCCTCGCGCGGCGGATCGTCATCGCCGCCAGCGAAGACATCGGCAACGCCGATCCGCAGGCGCTGCCGATCGCCGTCGCCGCGATGCAGGCTTGCGAGTTCGTCGGGCTGCCGGAGTGCCAACTGCCGCTAGCTCAAGCGGTGACGTATTTGGCGTGCGCGCCGAAGTCGAACGCCGCGACGCTGGCGATCGGCGCGGCGCGGGCCGACGTCGTCGAAGGCCGGCTCCTGCCCGTGCCGGTTCACTTGCGCGATCGGCACTACGGCGGAGCTCAGCGGCTCGGCCACGGCGAGGGCTATGAATATGCCCACGACGCCGAGGGGGGCGTCGCCGCGCAGGATTATCTGGGCGTCGATAAGACGTACTATCATCCCGTGCCGTGCGGGTTCGAAGCGGAGCTGGGGCGGCGGCTCGAAGCGATTCGAGCCAAGCTGCGGGAAGCGAAAGACCTAGGCGCGGCCGGGCCGACGCAGGCGAGCGAGAATTCGTAGCGCTCCGTGGTTTTCAGCGGCGGTGCTGCCGGCATGCCGGCATCTGTGTGCCATGCCGTCATCGCCCCAGGCGAGGTCGGCATGCGGTTGCGAGCGCCGTTAAACATGCCGACCCGGCTGCGCCGTGACGGCATGGCACGTCCGACTTACGCCTCCGGACTGACATAGTGCGAACGCCGGCACTTCGCTAAGATTTCGGCCCCGGCGGAGGGTCTGCGAGCGCAAGGAGCGCTCGCGAGTGTGTGACGTCAAGGAGGACGGTCGTGCAATTCATCAAGACGATCTGCGTGCTGACGGTGCTCGGAGCGCTAGCCTATGGCGCGTACACGACGCTGACGAGCAGCCCTCCTTCTGATCCGCCGACCGACGCCGAACAATCGAGCAGCCCGCCGGATGTGCAACTTCCGGGACTCGGCGACTCGGCGAGCTTGGCCGGCTCGGGCCGTGTGGCGCCTCCGCCCGGTCCGCCGCCGCAAGCCAAGTATTCGGCCGGCGATCGTAGCGGGGCCGCGACGATATCGCCGCCGCTCGGCGGTGCTTCGATTACCAACGTTCGCCCGGTCGGCGCGGCTCCGGTGCCTGATCGGTATCCTTCGACCAACGTGCCGCCCGGTCCGCTCGACGCTTACGGTGCGCAACCGATGTCGCCTGCCGTAGCCGCCGGCGGTGCGACGGCGGCAGCCGCGGGAACATCGTCGAACGTCTCGCCGACGTCGGCCGTGTCGGCGGGCGGGTTGTCGCCGGTGCCGCAGATCGTGCAGGCGAGCCCTTCGGTGACGAATTCTGCTCCGGCAACGTCGCCCTATCCGACAACCGCCGCACCTGCCGGAGGCGTGAGCTTTCCGCCGGCAGCGGGATCTACCAACCTGGCCGCTGCGACGCCGTCCGTCGCCGCGCAACCGCCGGCCACGACGACTTCGCCCCCTGCCCTGATTCCCAGCATGGAAAAGGTGCAGGCCTATTTGAATCAAAGCAAGTTTGCCGAAGCCCATGAAGAGCTGAGCCAATGGTTCGACAACTCGCAGCTCAGCGACGTCGAACAACGGCGCGTGCAAGAGACGCTCGATCAACTGGCCGGGGTCGTCGTGTACTCGCGGCAGCATTTGCTGGAGCCGCCGCACACCGTGGCGCAAGGCGAAACGTTGCAGGCCGTGGCGGACCGGTACCAAGTGCCGGTCGAGCTACTCTCGAAGATCAACGGCATTGCGGACCCGCTCTATCTGCCGGCCGGCACGCAGTTGAAGGTGGTGAAAGGACCGTTCGACGCGCTGATCGACAAGAGCCGAGGTTCGCTGACCCTGTTCGTCGGCGACGGCCTGTACGCGGGAAGTTTCCCGATCGGCTTTGGTCGCGACCTCACGCTGCCCGACGGCAACTACACGGTGCAGGCGAAGCTGATGAACCCGACCTTTCAAGCGGCCGACGGCATGATCGCCGCCGACGATCCGCGTAACCCGCTCGGCGAGCGCTGGCTCGATTTGGGGAACCGTCAAGGTCTGCACGGCACGAACGATCCGGCAAGTTTGGCGAGCGGCGCGGCCCGGGGTTACCTGATTCTCGGCCCGCGCGATAGTGAAGACGTGTACGACATTCTGAGCGTCGGGTCGAAGGTGATGATTCGGCCGTAAGAGTAGGCGGCAGTTGGCGGGAGGCAGGCGGCAGGGATTCAGCGAGATGCGGCGGGTGTTCAATCGGGGACGCGAGCGATAAAGTAGCGGCGTCGCACAAGCGAACCCTGAACCTCGAACCGCGAACCTAAAAACCTCCCGCCATGTACCAGCCCGACACGTTGAAAGCTCTGATCGAAGCGAAGGCCCTGAAGCGGGGCGATTTCACGCTCGCGTCCGGGAAGAAGTCGTCGTACTTCTTGAACTGTAAGCAAGTGACGCTCGACGCGTTGGGCTCGAAGCTGATCGGCGAAGGGATTTTGGACCTACTGCGAAAAGACATGCCGCTGCCGAAAGCGGTGGGCGGGATGTCGATCGGCGCCGACCCGATCACGGCTGCGGTCGTCACCGTCGCGGGCTACGAAGAGGTGCCGCTCAAGGGATTTCTGGTCCGTAAAGAAGTGAAAGACCACGGAGCGACGGCCAACAAGTACATCGAAGGTCCGGTCGAAGCGGGCGACGACGTCGTGATCGTCGAAGACGTCGTGACCACGGGAGGCTCGTCGCTGCAAGCCATCGAACGCGCGCTGGCCTACGGCCTCAAGGTCCGCGGCGTCATCGCGATCGTCGACCGCATGGAAGGAGGCACCGAAGCCTTCGCCGCGAAGGGCTACTGGTGCAAGAGCCTGTTTACGATCAAAGACTTTGGAATCGAACCGCCGAAGTAAGCGGGGAATGTGGAGTGGGGAGTGGGGAATAAAGAAGCCCCTGCTACCCGCGGCTGCTTCAGTTCCCCACTCCCCACTCATCACTCCCCACTCGCGTTCATGGAAACCTCCCTCCACCGCCAGCTCAAAAACTTCTACGCCGGCGAAGGTGCCGCAACGGAAGTGCGATTGGGGCGGTTTCGGATCGACGTCGTGCGCGGCTCCGAACTCATCGAGATTCAACACGGCTCGCTCGCCGCGCTACGCGATAAGATTCAAACCCTCACGGCCGAACACGACGTGCGGGTCGTCAAACCAATCGTCGTTCGCAAGACGCTCGTGAAGCTCGCCAAACGCGGCGGCAAAGTGCTCGAGCGTCGCAAGAGCCCGAAGCAAGGGCAACTGTTGGACCTGTTCGATGAGCTGATTTACTGGCGGCGCGTGTTTCCTCATCCGCGGCTAGTGCTTGAAGCCGTGCTCATCGACATGGAAGAGCATCGCTACCCGGGCCGCAATCAGCGGCGGCGTTGGCGACGGCGGAACGAGTACGTCGTCGACGATCAGCATTTGCTGGCCGTGCATGAGACACGGGCCTTTCGCACGGGGGCCGACCTCATCGCGCTACTGCCCCCCGAGTTGCCGGCGACGTTTCACAGCGGCCATGTCGCGGCAGGGCTCGGCATACGGCGTTGGATCGCGCAACGCATCGTCTATTGCCTGCGCGAGATGAGCCTGCTCGTGCAGGTGGGTAAAGAGCGCAACACCCGACTGTACTCGTTGCTCGCGGCCTCGCCGACTCCGCCTGCCGAAAAGCGTACGCGGCGACGAAAAGCGGCTTAGCGCACGCCGGCCGGCCGGCCAAAACCGGGCCTTGTGAACGTGCGGCGAAACGAATAGTCTGACGGTTCGTTTTCCGCCGAATTGTCGCACCTACACGCCCAGAATCCACCTCACGGCTCGTTAGAGTAGCTATGCCTCGCGCCGCCCAAAAACTTCCCGTTCGCATCGGCATCATCGGAGCCGGCGCCGTCAGTGATTATCACCACGTGCCGGGCATACGGCTCGACAACCGTTGCACGCTCGTGGCCGCCTGCGACGCCGACCCGGCGCTGCTTGAAAAACGTAAGAGCGACTGGGGGATCACGAAGACTACGACCGACGCCGCGGCCCTTTGCGCCGATCCGGACGTCGATGCCGTGGTCATTGCCACGCCGAACTTCACGCATCGCGAGATCGCCATCGCCGCCGCGAACAGCGGCAAACACATCATGGCGGAGAAGCCGCTAGGGCTGAACGCCGGCGAAGTTCGCGAGATGTACGAAGCGGCCCGCGACAATCAGGTCGTACATATGACGGCCTTCACGTACCGCTTCGCGCCGTCGATGAGGTATATGAAGCACCTCGTCGCGAGCGGCAAGCTCGGCACGCCGCGGCATTTTCGTTCGCAGCGGTTTCTCGATTGGCCCGAAACGAGCTGGGGCTGGCGGCAATACAAAGATAAGGCCGGCGCGGGCGACTTGTTCGACATGACGATCCACCGCATCGACTTCGCGGCCGATCTGATGGGACCGATCGCGCGGATCTGCGGCAGCGTCGCAAGGTTCGCCCCGCGCGATCGCACCAACGACGGCAAGCCGTGCCTGCCGTCGGAGGTCGACGACTGGTCGGCGCTGATCGGCGATTTCCGCTCCGGTGCCACCGGCGTGTGGGAAGGGACCACGCTCGCCAAGGGTTACCATCTCGACGGCTTCGGCCACGAGTGGGCCGAGATCAACGGCTCGGAAGGTTCGGCCGTGTACCGCATGCACGAGCCGAACGTGATTCTGCTCGGTAAGACCGGTGAAGACTTGCATCCGGTGCAAGTGCCGGCCGAGTTCTTAAAGCCGGCCGGTAGTCCGCGCGATCCGAGTCAAGGAAAGCCTGCGACCGTATTCCGCTACGATTTGATGTGGGAGTTCGTCTCGGCGATCGTCGAAGGTCGCGACGCCGTGCCGAGTTTCTACGAAGGGCTCAACGCGCAACTCGTCGCCGATGCCTGCTTGGACTCACACGCACGCCGCGTCTGGGTCGAAACTCCGGAAGCGGCGAAGTAGGACAGGCGCTAGATGTTAGGCGCTAGGCGCTGGACGAGCCTTGGACAACGGACCACTGACAACTGACCACCGACACCTGACGACTTCCTCCATGTCCACCGCTTCCTCGCAGCAATACCCGATTCGCCGTCTCACCGGCGTCGAGATTGCCGCGGTCGGGGCTTATGTGCCGGAGCAAATCGTCACAAACGAAGATTTGCAGCGGACGCTGGGTTTCGATCCGGATTGGATCGTGCAACGGACCGGTATCCGCGAACGTCGCCACGCACCGCCGGACATGGCCACGAGCGACTTGGCCGTGAGGGCCGCCGAGCAATGCTTGGAACGGGCCGGTTGCAAAGCGGCCGACGTCGATATGCTGCTGGTCGGCACGTTCACGCCCGACTACCTGTGCCCGTCGACCGCGGCGCTGGTGCAACATCGGCTCGGGCTGCGCTGTGGAGCCGTCGATCTCCAAGCGGCATGCGCCGGCTTCATGTATTCGCTCGTGACGGGAATGCAGTTCGTCGCGGCGGGCACGAGCAAACGCTGCCTCGTCATCGGGGCCGATTGCAACTCGCGGATCTTGAACCCGACCGACAATAAGATCTATCCGCTCTTCGGCGACGGCGCAGGTGCCGTGCTGCTCACGCCCGGTTCGCCCGAGCAAGGGATGCTGGCCTATTCTCTCGGTGCCGACGGCGGCGGCTACGACTTGCTCGTCCGGCACGTCGGCGGTTCGAAGCAACCGTTTGAAACGGCGACGGCGGGCGAAACGAAGCACTTCCTCTACATGGACGGCAAGCCGGTCTTCAAATGGGCCGTGCGGCTGGTCGAAGAGAACATGCGCGAGGTCGTCGGCGCGGCCGGGCTCACGCTGGACGAAATCAAGCTCGTGGTGCTGCACCAAGCGAACGTCCGTATCCTGCACGGCATCGCCGACGCACTGAAGCTCGACCATGCAAAGGTCGCCGTACAGCTTGATCGCTACGGCAACACCTCGGCCGGCAGCATCCCATTGGCGCTGGAAGAATGCGTGTCGCAAGGTCGCGTACGCCGCGGCGATGCGATCCTGATGTCCGGCTTCGGCGCAGGCCTGGCCTGGGGCACCGGCGTTTGGCGCTGGTAAACGATCGATACCAACTCGGGCGCCGCCAACTGCGCGACGATCGCAAACGCTTGCGAACCGAGAACCCTGAACCTCGAACCCTGAACCGTACCCCCATGTCGCAAGTCAAAACTCTTCCCAAGCGTAGCGAAGTCAAAACGTCCGACACGTGGGACCTCTCCAGCTTGTTCACGAATGACGCGGCGTGGGAAGTCGCCTTCAGGGAATTCGAAAGTCGGATTCCCGGCTATGAGAAGTTTCGCGGCAAGCTGGCCGACGGTGCCGCGATGCTGGCCGAATGTTTGAGGTTTGACGACGATCTCGATCGCCTGGCCGACAACGTCGGAACTTACGCGTCGCTCCGCGTGTCGGAAGACACCGCCGGCGGCGAAGCGCAGCGCATGATGGGCCGCTTCCGCAACGCGGCCTCCAAAGCCGGGCAGGCCGGCAGCTATATTCGCCCGGAAATCATGGCGATTCCCGACGCGACGATGAAGCAGTACCTCGCGTCGGCCGAACTCGCGCCGTTCAAACTCGTGCTCGAGCGCGTGTTGCGACAGAAGCCGCATACGCTCACGCCCGGCGAGGAAAACCTGCTGGCCATGCAGGCCGAGATGCAAGGGGCGACGAACCAGATCTTCAGCCAGCTCAACAACGCCGACCTGAAGTTCGGGCTCGTGAAGAACGAGAAAGGCGAGACGGTCGAGTTAAGCCACGCTTCGTTCTCGGCGTTTCTCCATTCGCCGGTACGCGAAGTACGCGAGGCCGCGTTTCGGCAGTATTACGCGCAGTTCAAAGCCCACGAGAATACGCTGGCCGCGACGCTCGGCGGCTCAATGCAGCGTGATTGCTATTATGCGAAGGCGCGTAAGCATGCCGGGGCGTTGGAGTCGTCGCTCTTCCCGGACAACGTGCCGCGCTCGGTTTACGACAACCTCTGCGCGTCGGTACGCAAGAATCTTCCGGCCGTGCATCGCTATTACGACTTGCGCCGCCGCAAGATGAATCTCGAGCACATCCATCATTTCGACACCTACGTGCCGATCCTCAGCGAGCAAGAGGTGACGCACACGTGGGATCAAGCGGTCAAAGTGGTCATCGACTCGCTGCAACCGTTGGGCAAGGAATACTGCTCGGTGCTGGAAGCCGGCTTGAGCGGCCGCTGGTGCGATCGTTACGAGAATCAAGGCAAGCGCAGCGGCGCGTTCTCCAGCGGCACTTACGACAGCATTCCGTACATCCTGATGAACTATCAGCCGACGGTGCTCGACCACGTCTTCACGCTCACGCACGAAGCCGGGCATTCGATGCATTCGTACTACTCGGCCAAGAATCAGCCGCATGTTTACTACGGCTACACGATCTTCGTCGCCGAGGTCGCCAGCACGTTCAACGAACAACTGCTGAGCAAGCACCTGATGAAGCAGGCCAAGACCGACAAGGAACGGGCCTACCTCATCAACCGTGAAATCGACGCCATTCGCGGCACGATCATTCGCCAAACGATGTTTGCGGAGTTCGAACGGGACGCGCATGCCGAAATCGAAAAGGGCGAACCGCTGACGCTCGATCGCTTCAAGCAGATCTATCGCAAGCTGCTCGATGCGTACTTCGGCCCGGAGTTTGCGATCGACGCCGAACTTGAGCTTGAATGCTTCCGCATCCCGCACTTTTACGGAGCGTTCTACGTTTACAAGTACGCGACCGGCCTCTCCGCGGCGATCGCGCTTTCGGAGCGGGTCATGAACGGCGGCCCCGCGGAACTCAGCCAGTATCTGAACTTCCTTAAGGGGGGCTGCTCCAAGGATCCGCTCGACCTGCTCCGCGACGCGGGCGTCGACATGGAACAACCTGCGGCGGTCGACACGGCGCTGGCCCGCTTCGGCAAGCTGGTCGACGAACTCGACACGTTGCTCTAGTCCACGTCCTCGATGACGCGCGCCACTGGTGGCTTGCCCACCAGTGGCCTAAACGACGTCGATCGGAAAAGTGGTGGACGAGCCACCAGTGGCACCGTGCTTCGTGCCGAGCTAAGCTACTCGCTTCGCCGTCTGGTCTTTTTTCCTGCCTCTGCTCTTCGCGGCTTTGCGCCTTTGCGCGAGGCCCGCCCGCCTTGGAGAAACTTGCCATGAAGCTCGGACTCGTCACGTACAACTGGGGCAAAGATTGGGACCTGCCGACGATTCTCAAGAACTTGCAGGTCGCCGGCTGGGGCGGCGTCGAACTTCGCAGCACGCATAAGCACGGCGTCGAGCCGTCGCTCAACGAATCGCAACGCAAGGACGTCGCCAAACAGTTCGCCGATTCAGGTATCGAACTCGTCGGGCTCGGCAGCGCCTGCGAGTATCACTCGCCCGATCCGGCCGTGCTCAAGAAGAATATCGAAGAGACCAAAGAGTTCATCGTCTGCACGCACGATTGCGGCGGCAAAGGGGTCAAGGTTCGCCCCAACGCGCTACCGATGGAAGTGCCGGTCGCCAAGACGCTCGAGCAGATTGGTCGGGCCTTTAACGAAGTGGCCGAGTTCGGCGCGGGCTACGGCGTCGAAATCCGCATGGAAGTCCACGGCAAGGGGACGCAAGAACTGCCGCACATGAAGACGATCATGGATGTCGCCGATCACCCGAATGCGAAGGTTTGCTGGAACTGTAACCCGACCGACCTCAACGGCGCCGGCCTTGAAGCCAACTTCGCGATGGTCGCCAAGCGGATCGGCACCGTGCACATTCACGACCTGATCACTACGTACCCCTGGCAGCAAATCTTCGACCTGCTTAAAGGCTCCGGCTTCCAAGGTTGGACGCTCGTCGAAGAGGGCGCGACGACGAGCGACCCGGTGCGCGTCATGAAGTATTACCGCCTGCTCTGGGAGCGGATGACAGGACAATACGTCGCGTAGTCGTGTCGCTGATCTACTGCAGCCCGCCCACGAAGTCGGCGATCAGCGTGTTGACGTCCCCCGGTTGTTCGAGCGGCGCCATGTGCCCTGCTTGTTCGACGACGTGAAACTTTGCGCCGGGGATTGCGTCGGCGATCGCGCGCATTTCGTCGACCGGCGAGATCGCGTCTTCCCGACCGACGATCACGAGCGTCGGCACTTTGATCTGCGGGAGAAAATCGTGGACGTCCTCGCGCTCGGCCATGCCGCGCTGTGCCGCGGCCAAGCCTCGCCGGCAAGTCTGCTCAATCGTTCGGCGAATGTCGGCGACGATTTCCGGGGTGTCCTTGTGCGTCGCTTGTCCGAAGAGCTTGGGCATCATCGCTTCGGCCACGGCGCCGGTGCCGTGCTTCTTCACGTGCTCGGCCATCTTGAGCCGGGTCTCGCGAGCTTCCGGCGAATCGGCGGCGGCCTTCGTATCGCACAGCACCAAGCCTTTGAGCCGCTCCGGGTAGTGTTTGGCGAACTGCCACGCGACGTAGCCTCCCATCGAGAGCCCGCAAAATACGATCGGTTCGCGAATCTGCAAAGCGTCCAGCAGCGCCGCGCAATCATCGGCCAATTGCCGCATCGTGGTTTTCGGATCGTCTCCCGCATCTTCGGCTAGCGGGCTGCCGCCGAAGCCGCGCAGGTCAGGAGCGATCACACGGAACAGACTATTGAGCGTCGGCAACTGCCCGCGCCACATGGCGTGCGACAGGGGAAAGCCGTGCACGAAGAGAATCGTCGTACCGGAGCCTTCGTCGCGAACTTGCAGCTTTACGTCGCCGGCGGTCACCGTCTTCATGGAAGCGTCCTTGAGTTGTTACTTGCCGGCTTGCTTGGCCTTCTCGGCCTCGAAGACCGCAAGCTGTCGACGCATCTGTTGCGAATGCGGTTCCATTTCGATGGCTTCTTTTTGCCATTTGATTGCGTTGTCGAAATCCTTGAGGGCGAAATAGCAGCGGGCAAGCGTGTCGCGATGCCCGGCGCTATCGGGCTTGATCTCGAGCGATTTTTGCGAAGCCTTGAGCGCTTCGTCAAAATCGCCTTCGGTATTGCTGATAAGCCACGCGAGCTGATTGTAAGGCGTGTCGTCGTCGGGCATTTCTTGCATTTGGCGACGATAGATCGCCGCCGAATCGCGAATAAGTTTTCGCACGCGGTCGCGGACGGAGCTTTCCAAGTCGGGAAGTTGGAACAACGCGATCAGGATCTCAGCGTCGAACTGATCTTCGCCGAGCCCTTCAAGCAGATGTCGTAGCGTCTTTTCCTTGTCGCCTTGCCGCTGGTAGTGCAGGGCATAGAAATAATGGGCACGGGCCCGATTGGCTTCCGGCGTACGCTGGGCATCGGAGAAATCGAGGCCCTGTTGCGCTGCCGTCGCCATGCCCTTAGTCGCTTCGTCGAGCACTTTGGCCGCCGCTTCATCGGCCGCGCGATCGTGCATCGATTCGCTCAACAGAAACTGGGCCGTCAGCGTCAAGGCTTGGCCGGGCATCCCCATGCCGATCGCGTCTTGGTATTCCTGCTCCGACCAATCGACGAGCCCGCGACGGTGGAGTTCCAATCCGGTAATCAAATGTCGCCGCTGGTCTTCAATGTTGAGTTTGCGTGCGCGGGCCACGATCTCGCCGGCTTCGACCTTCTTCTCTTGCCGACGTTTCGCATCGGCCAAGGTGTAAAGGAGCAACGCATCTTGCTCGAAGCGGCCGGGGAATCGGGCGGCGAGTTCGTCAATCTCGGCCCACGCCTTGATGTCCATTAGCCAATCGAGCACGGCCGTTAGGACCGTGGTGCCGGACTTCTCCAGCGCCACCATCTGCATCATTGCATCGACGGCTTCCTGTCGACGGTCGAGCCCCTTGAGCATGTCGGCCAAACGCCGCCACAGACTCATGAGAATCTCGGGACTCGTGCGCCGCGGATATTGCCGCAAGACGTCCATTTCCAAATCGATCTGCTTGCGCAACGGCCCGACCGCTTCGGCCGGTTGATCGTGCGCAGCGAGATAGATGCGAATCCATTCCGCCGGCAAACGAGGGCTGTTTCCCAAGCCGGCACGCAGCACGTCGGCCCGCTCTTTCCAATCGGTCGCTTCGCCGAGCTTCTGATCCATCACGCGGACGGCCGCTTGTTTCGACAGGGCCTGCGAACGCTCGAAGCGCACGATGCGGCAGAGCGCGGGCAATATTTTCACGCCCGGCAACTGCGCCAGCTGCGTGATGACGCTTTGGCGCGTTTCGTCGTCCATCGCCTCGTAGTTTTGCAGCAGGTTGCGAACTTCGACCGGATCGTTTTTGTCGACCCATTGGACTTTGATCATGCGCAGCAGATAAGCGGCGCGTTCGAGCACCTCGACGTCGCGAACCGTGTCGAGCGCTTCGCTCAAAGCATCGAACGCCTCGGCCCCGACGGCAGCCAACTCGGCGTGCGCCTTTTCGCGATTGAAGTAGTCGTCGGAACCCAGTTGGCGGATGAGTTCGTTGATCCGGGCCGCATCGACCGGGGGCGTCACTTCCGGCGGATCAGCGGCGACGACGAAGCACGTCATCCCCAACAAGGCGGCCAGGGCAACGCCCGCGATCGAGAATGAGCGACGAGCCGAGGGTCGCAGAGCGGTCGCCATACCAGAAAACCTCCGAAGGGGGCGAGGTCAAACGGACTCGCGGCAACCTTAGTTAACGCCTGAACTCCTTACGCCGCAAACACTAGCATAGTCGCTCGTTGCAGCGACGGGCAAGCTGCCGAAGGCCGGCTGACCTCGACCCGGCGAATTGATGCCGGCTATACTTTCGCCGCGCCGCCGCAGGATCGGCCGCCGTCGCCTTCGCAGAAGACGACGACTCGTTCGAGGTAGGAAGCCGCTCCATGTCGACCAGTTCCGCCGCCGCCCATCCGAGCAGCGTCTCGCGCGTGCAGTATCTTGAAGGCTCGCCCGACGACTATCGGCTCACTTGGCCGTGGGCCGCGGCGATTGCCCTCTTCGGCGCGACGATGCTGTCGATCAACTTGGGCGACGTCCGAGTGCTGACGTTTCACGAGGTTGTCTTCGCACAACCGGCCAAGGAAATGCTGCGCGACGACCACTGGATCGTGCCGACGATCGCCGGCGATCCGTATAACGATCGGACGCCGCTCGTTGCATGGTCGATTGCCGGCGCCATGTGGCTCTTTGGCACCGATGCCGAATGGGCCGTGCGCACGCCTAACGTCGTATTCTCCATTCTTGCGGCCTTGGTCATCGCCTGGATGGCGGCCCGCTGGTTCGGCAAACGGGTCGGCATCTTGGCGGGCTTCATCGAGCTGACGACGCTGCAAGTGCTGACGAACGGTCGCTTGGCCGAAGCCGACATGCTGCTCTCGCTTACGGTCGTAGCCGCGATGTATGCCTTCGCCGCGGGCAATGTGGAGAGCCCGCGCGGCGTCAGCCGGCGAAAAATATTGCCGTATCTGTTTTACGCGGCCATCGCCGCGTCGTTCATGGTGAAATGGCTTTTTGGACCGGCGTTCATTTGCACCGGATGCTTTGCGTATGCCGTCGTGACCCGCGTTCGTAAGACGTGGAAGTTCTTGTTTCATCCCGGCGGCATCGTGCTGGCTTTGGCGCTCACGTTGCCGTGGATGGTTGCGGCAGTGCGCGTCGACCCCGAGATCGTGCAGGACTTTTGGAACAACCATTTTGGCCGCTTCCGAGGTTCGTTCGGCAAGCATGAACCGTGGTTCGCGTACGTTTACCTCGTGCCGTTCATGCTGCTGCCTTGGGCGCCGTATGCCGTAGGCGTTTTGGCCTCACGCGTAAGCGGGGCCGCGAAGGGAGCCTCGCGGTTCGAACCGATCGGGACGTTCTTCCTCTGCTGGTTTACGCCCGGCATGTTGTTGCTAAGCCTGTCGACGTTCAAGGCGAAGCACTACACGATGCCGCTCTTGCCGCCGCTGACGATCGCGTGCGCCGTCGGTTTGCATGAATACTTGAAGCGGCGGGCCACGGCGCCGAATCGCGCGTTGCCGTGGCTGCTGGCGGTGGCGATCTGCGGCGGCATCGGCGGCGTAATCGCGTTGGCGTTGCGCCGGCCGGCCGATTGGCAGGCGATCGCGGCGGTCGCGGTCGTCGCCGCCGGCGGGGTGTCGCTGGCC
>JAFLCO010000141.1 GCA_017303535.1 Planctomycetota bacterium | reverse complement strand
TGCGTACTTCGCGCGCGAAAAAGTACGCACTCCGACACTAGGAACTAAGGGTGCGCACTATTCTGAAAAATAGTACGCACTCGTAATTGCAATCGAATTGCGCTTTCGTCGTAAGTCGCGCAAGCGTTTCGGCACTTACGTCGATTTTAGAGGGTGCGAGTCGAACAGCTATCGCGCCGGCGTACGGAGCGGATAGTCGTTCTCGTTGCGGAATTCGCCTTCTAGGGCTTGCATGACGGCCAGGCAGACGTCGTCGCGCCAGAGCCGTGAGGCGACCTGCACCCCGACGGGGAGCCCGATGCTGCCGTTGTCGGCCCGATACGAACCGGCCGCGACGATTTCCGACGAGAACGTTCGCTCCGTGTCTTCGCCCGGTCGCACGCGCGAAGCGGCGACCGTGCCGGCCGGCAATCCCAGCAAACTCGGCACGAACGCGAAAACGCAGGCCGGCAGAATGTCGTTGGCCATGTGATGCGGCAGCGCAGGCAGACCATTGGGCGGGGCGATGATGGCGTCGATTCGCTCCGAGTGGATCTGGGCCGTGAGCTCGCGAACGTAGTCTTTGCGGGCCTGGACGATTTCCCAATAGTCGGCGGCGCTGCAACCGCGGCAATTACGAAGGAGCTTCGCACGCCACGGCTGGCCGGTCATGTCGAGCAGGGCGCAGAGTAGTCGGCGTCGCCAGGCCGACATTCCCCAGGCTTGCAGCGAGCGGGCAACGGCGCGAGTCGGGCGATCGCCGTTAAGAATCCGCCGCGCATTGGCCGCTCCGCTGGCGGAGATCAGCCGCAGGCAGAGGAGCCAGCCTTCTTCGCTTTTCAACGGCTGGAAGGGGATGACCGTCGCGCCGGCCCGACGCAGCGCATCGGCCGCTTGTCGCACGACGCGGCGAATGGCCGGCGACGGCTTAAAGATCGGGTCTTCCTCCCAGACGCCGATGCGGAGCTTCGCGAGGTCGATCTTCGCCGGCTCGCGCCAAGCAAACGGCACCGTGTACGGATCGTCGCCGTGGTGGCAAACGTCGTGATAGGGTGCTTCGTCGCCGTGCGCGAGCACGCGGACGAACTCGGTGACGTCGCTCATGTGCCGAGCCATCGGGCCGGGCTGAGCCACGATGGCTTCCATGCCGCCGAGGCAGTTGCGAGATCCGACCATCGAGAAGCGAGGCATCGTCGGCTTGAAGCCGTGGATGCCGCAGGCGTGCGCCGGCTGGCGAATGCTGCCGAGCAAGTCGCTGCCGAGACCGATGGCCGACATGCGAGCGCCGACCGCCGCCCCTTCGCCGCCGCTGCTGCCGCCGGGCCCGCGATCGTCGCGCTCCGGATGACGCGTGAGGCCATAGGCGTAGTTGTCGGTGTCGGAGCTGAGCATGTACTGCGGAACGTTGGTCTTGCCAAGAATCACGGCGCCGGCAGCCCGGAGTTGGCGAACAATCGGTCCTTCACTCGCGGCGAGGGATAGCTTGCGATTGGCCATGCCGAGCGTCGTCGGCAGGCCGGCGACGTCGAACGAGTCTTTGACCGTAATCGGTACGCCGGCCAGTGAGCCGAGCTTCTCGCCGCGGCCGCGGGCCTCATCGAGTTTGCGGGCCACGACGCGGGCATCGTCATAGAGTGGAGCCACGATCGCGTTGATCTTCGGATTGATCTCGGCGATGCGGTCGAGGTACGCCTCGGTGACTTCGACGGCCGAGAGTTCGCCGCCGCGAACGGCGGCGGCGACTTCGACGGCGGCCAGCGACGTTATCTCGTCGCGCGTTTTGGGGGCGATGCTCATCAGCTCTCCGCGGCTCCGTAAGAGGCAAGTTTCCAGCGTAACATGCCCAAGCGTAATTGTCGGCGCAGACGCACAAGGGGGCGGAATTCTGAAGGTTTGCGTCGAGGGGCGGCGTACTGTGCGGACGCTAACAGGTTTGATAGCATCAGCAGGCTATGGCCCATAGCCCCATGATGCAGCAGTACTTCGATGCGAAAGCGGCGTGCCCCGGCGCGGTGCTGTTCTTTCGCATGGGAGACTTTTACGAACTGTTCCACGACGACGCCAAGCTCGTGGCCCGCGTGCTCAACCTGGCACTGACGAGCCGCGATAAGGGGGAGAACCCCGTGCCGATGGCCGGGTTTCCGCACCATCAACTCGATGGGTATCTGGCCAAGATGATCGCGGCCGGACACCGCGTGGCAGTGTGCGAGCAGACGGAGGATCCGCGGTTTGCCAAGGGGATCGTCAAACGCGAGGTGACGCGGATCGTGTCGCCCGGCACGGTGACGGACGACGCTTTGCTCGACCCGCGCGAGAGCAATTACTTGGCCGCCGTGGCGATGCCCGCCAAAGACTGCGCACCGTTGGGGCTGGCCTGGATTGATCTTTCGACCGGGCGATTTCATGCGGCGCAAGTTGCGGCGGACCGGCTGACCGATGAATTGGCGCGGGTCGGGCCGGTCGAGATCTTGGCGGCCGAAGAAGCCGAGTTGCCGACGACGTACGCAAACGGCCGGATGCTGATAACCCGACGACCGCCGTGGGCCTTTGCCCAACGCTCGGCCGAAGAAACGCTTTGCAAGCATTTCAACGTGCGGACGTTGGAAGGGTTCGGCTTCGTTGACGGTGACGGCCCCGGCATTCGGGCCGCGGGTGCGGTGCTCGAGTACCTGCTGGAAACGCAGAAGAGTGCGCTGACGCATATCGATAAGCTCGTGCCGTATCGCATCGGCACGACTTTGGAAATCGACGAAGCGACACGCCGCAGCTTGGAGATTACCCGGACGCTGCGCGAAGGGAAGCGGGAAGGGACGCTGTTGGAAGTGCTCGATCGCACGGCGACGGCGATGGGGTCGCGACTGCTGGCCGACTGGGTGAACAACCCGCTGGTCGACGTCGACTTGATCCAGTTGCGCTTGGACGCCGTCGGTGAGTTGGTCAAGCACGAGGCTTTGACGAATGAGCTGCGCGAAGCGTTGAAGCAGGTTTACGACGTGCAGCGGCTCTTGGCCCGCATCAGTACCAACCGTGCGACGCCGCGCGATTTGAGTTGCCTCGGCAACACGCTGCGGGGCCTGCCGACGATCAAAGCCAAGCTCACGGCCCGAGCTTCGGCTTTGTTGAACGCACTCGAGGCGCAGCTCGATCTCTGTCCCGAGCTTAGAGCCCGGCTCGAAGGAGCACTGGAAGACGATTGCCCGCTGGTGAGCAAAGAGGGGGGCTTCATCCGAGCCGGCTTCGATGCCAAACTCGACGAATTGCGCGAACTAGCCGGCGGCGGCAAGCAGTGGATTGCCCGCTACCAAGCGACCGAAGCGGAGCGAACCGGAATTCCGAGCCTGAAGGTCGGCTTCAACAGTGTCTTCGGATACTTTATCGAGATCACGAACACGCACCGCGACAAGGTGCCGGACAACTACATCCGCAAGCAAACGGTAAAGAACGCCGAGCGGTACATCACTCCGGAGCTGAAAGAGTACGAAGAGAAGGTGCTCACGGCCGAGCAGCAGGCCAAGGATGTGGAATACGATCTGTTTTTGAAGCTGCGCGAGGCGACGCAATTTGCCGCGATCCGGCTCTCGGCGACCGCGGGCGTGCTGGCCGAGATCGATGTGCTCGCGGCCTTGGCGACGTTGGCCCGTGAACGAGGCTACTGCCGACCGACGGTCACGGCCGAACCGCGGCTGCGGATCGTCGGCGGCCGGCATCCGGTGCTCGATGCGACCTTGCCGCAGGGGGCCTTCGTGCCGAACGACGTCGTGATGGGCGACGACGCCGGGCTGGTGATGCTGATCACCGGTCCGAATATGGCCGGTAAAAGCACGTACATTCGGCAAGCCGCGCTGCTGACGCTGATGGCACAGATCGGCAGCTTCGTCCCGGCGAAAGATGCGGTGATCGGCGTGGCCGACCGGATTTTTGCCCGGGTCGGAGCGAGCGACGAGCTTTCGCGCGGCCAAAGTACGTTTATGGTCGAGATGACCGAAACGGCCCGCATCCTGCACGGCGCGACCGGCCGCAGCTTGGTGATTCTCGACGAGATCGGCCGCGGCACGAGCACCTACGACGGCGTCTCGCTGGCCTGGGCCGTGGTCGAATACCTGCACGAGCACATCGGCTGCCGGACGCTCTTCGCCACGCACTACCACGAACTCACCGACCTCGGTCAGTCATTGAAAGATGTGCGCAATTTGAATGTCGCCGTGCGCGAGTGGGAAGATGAGGTTGTGTTCCTGCACAAGATCATCGAAGGCGCGGCCGACAAAAGCTACGGTATCCACGTAGCCAGGCTGGCAGGCGTGCCGCGAGAAGTAATCGATCGAGCCAAGCAGATTCTGGCCCACCTCGAACAAGACCACGTTGCGGACGACGGCCGCTCGAAACTCGCGAAACGCAGCCGACTAAAGACGCGGAAGGGCGATCTGCAGCTAACCCTATTCGCGGCGGCCGACCATCCGCTGGTCGACGAGATTCGCAAGGCCGATCTCGATAACCTCACGCCGCTGGCCGCACTGACGCTGCTCCGCAAATGGCAAGAATCGCTGACGGAATCCGGGAATAAGTAGGGTGATTTGTGCGATTCTGTCTTGGTGTCAAGTTTCGGATTATGAAGGCAAGACAACGGCGACGGGAAATCTAGGAAGTTGCCGCTACTATGGGGATAGCTTCTTTCTGGAATCGCGCACGTTCCATTGGAAACGGAACTTTCAGTCAACTGGGCGATGTGCTCTTCCCGAACGTTTGCTCCTACTGCGATGTGGACCTCGATGTCGAAGTGACGCGCCGGATTTGCGATGCTTGTTTGCCCAGGCTAAGCGAGTCGCCCACGCACCGTTGTCCCAAGTGCGCGGCTCGGTGTGCGGAGACGTTTCAAAGCGGCGAGTGCCCGTGGTGCCGGGGGCGGGACTTTCGCTTTGATGGGGCATACGCGCTGGGGCACTATGCCCAAAACGTTCGCGACGCCATTTTGCGGTTGAAGCATCCTCGCCAAGACGCCTTGGCGACAGCCATGGCCCGCCTGCTCATCGAGCGCTATGCCGAACAATGGGAGGCGACGGAGTTCGACTTGGTCGTGCCGATCCCCATGCACTGGTTTCGACGGGCCATTCAAGGGCACAACGGCCCGGACCTGACGGCGACCTTGGTCGCCAAACGGCTCGGCATCGTCGACTACCCGCGACTGCTCGTTCGCCGCCGACGTACCCGACCTCAGGCCGGATTGACGCCGCCGCAGCGTCGGGACAACGTGCACAACGCTTTCGCACTGAGGAACGGCTACCGCGTCGAGGGAGCGAAGGTGTTGCTCATCGACGACATTCTCACGACCGGGGCGACTTGCTCCGAGGCCGCGCGAACGCTCAAGCGAGCCGGTGCGACGACCGTCGCCGTCGCCGTACTGGGACGAGCCCAATCGGAGGTGTAAAGCGACACTGCATCGGGGTATAGTAGGTGCTCGTCGCAACGGCGGATTAACCCCGAACCCTGAACCTAAAACCTCGAACTTTCTCGCATGGCCCTACGTTTGGGAACTCGTGGCAGTCCGCTGGCTCGCTGGCAAGCGGAATGGACGGCCGCCGCATTGCAGGCACTCGGCCACGACGTTGAACTCGTACCGATCACTACCAGCGGCGATCGCGAGCAATCGGGGCCGATCGGGGCCATCGGCACGCAAGGGGTCTTCACGAAGGAACTTCAACGGGCTTTGCTCGACGGCTCGATCGATTTCGCCGTGCATAGCTTGAAGGATTTGCCGACGGAGCCGATCGCCGGACTGACATTAGCGGCGGTGCCCGACCGCGGGCCGATCGGCGACTGTCTGGTGTCGCCCCATTTTCGTTCGCTCGACGAACTACCGCAGGGGGCGATCGTCGGCACGGGAAGCCAACGGCGGCGGGCCCAACTGCTGCATGCCCGCGGCGATTTGCAGATGAAGGATGTGCGCGGCAACGTCGATACGCGACTTCGGAAACTGGCCGACGGCGAATATGCGGCGATCATTCTGGCCGAAGCCGGCTTGAAGCGGCTCAAACTCGACGGGCATATCGCTCAGGTCTTGCCGCGCAACGTCGTGTTACCGGCCGTCGGGCAGGGAGCGCTCGGAATTGAGGCCCGAGCGGACGACGCAGCGACGCTGGCGGCCCTTAAAAAACTCGATCACGCCGAAACGCATGCCGCGGTCAATGCCGAACGGGCCATGCTTCATCATCTTCGCGGCGGTTGCTTGGCACCGGTCGGCGGTTGGGCACGGATCGAAGAAGGCGGGCAACTTCGGCTAAGCGGCGTCGTGCTACGGGCCGACGGCAGCGAGCGGCTCCATGTTGAGCAAGCCGGCGACGTCGGCAAAGCCGTGGACCTTGGTCAAGCCGTGGCGGAAGAACTTCTAAAACTCGGTGCGGCTCGGCTCATCGCCGATTCACGCGGACCATCGAGCCATACGGCGCCGTAGTCCTAAACCATCGGCTCACCGCGACCTTCGCCTAACGGGTGTTTGCGATGATCGTCCCGAAGTTCTGGGCCGAAGCCGTTCTGAAGTCGCAAACGCGAAAGCGGCAAATCACGGTACGTAAGCTCGGCTGGTCCGACGACGGGCCGGACGAAGCTCAGGTCATGGCCGAATTGCGGGCCGCCGATGCGTTGGCCCGCATCGAACGAGGCGAACCGTTGACGCGCCGCGAACGCAAAGCGGCGTACAACGTCGGTGAAGGGGTGCCGATTCGCGAAGAAATCGTCGAGCGCCGCGGCGAAACGGTCGTGACTCGCAACGTTTACGGCGCTCGGTGCCTCAACACGCCGAACGTGTTGTTTGCCGATATGGATTTCGCCGCAGGGCCTTCGGCCCGCCTCGTTTTCTGGACGTATGCTCCGTTGCTAATCGCCGCGTTTGCCGCGTGGTTCGCCATGCAGCGATTCGCTTTTTTCCTCGCGGTCGCGTTGGTCGGCGTCTTCGTCGCTTACATAATTGCGAGGCTTCTGCATCGTGCCGGCCGTGTGTTGCGCGGCGGCATTGAAGGGATCGCGCGTCGCCGAGTGGAGGCGTTTTTGGCGTCGCATCCCAATTGGAATGTTCGCCTTTATCGCACCCCTGCCGGCATTCGCTTGCTGGCGACTCATCGCACGTTTGATCCGCGAGAGCCGGAAGTGGCGGAATGCTTCGCGGCGTTGAAAGTTGACCCGGTCTATGCGCTGCTCTGCCACAACCAGAACTGCTTTCGTGCTCGCGTGAGTCCAAAACCGTGGCGAATGGGCGTGTCGAGCCCGGCCAAGTCTGCGCTCGGCGTATGGCCGGTGAAACCGGAGAGGGTGCCGGAGCGATTGCGCTGGACCTCTCAATACGAAGCGGCGGCCCAAGAATTCGCCGCGTGCCGATTCTTGGCGGAGTTGGGAAGCGGCCTCACTCAACCGGCCGCGCGCGAGGTGCAGCGACTACACGACGAAATGTGCGGCGCCTTGGGAATGCGACCACTTGCTTAAGTCGGCGCAACGCCGGCGGCAATTCTTGCGTAGTATCGGCAAGACTTGCGCGATGCCGGCAGTGAAGCTAGTCGACGCTGACGAAACTCGCACGAGTTTTCAAGCGACGCGAAGTGCCCAAAAGCAAGCGAAGTTTTGATGCTATCGCCGTCGTATAACGTTGCGACTGCCGTCGCGGCACGCCGGTTGCTTTCGATGCGGAACGTCGCGCAGGGGGGCCTGCCCGACTTTTACGGTTCGTCAGCCAATGGCCTACGGAATGTACATCTCCGCCGAAGGGGCGCTCGCCCAGCAACTTCGGTTGGAAGCCATCTCGAACAACCTCGCCAACGTCGACACGGCCGGCTACAAGCGGGACGTGCCGCTGTTTCAGGCCCGCTTCGCCGAGGCGATCCAGCAAGGCCTCGCCCAACCGAATGCCGGTACCGTCAACGATGTCGGTGGCGGCGTGATGGTGCTCGACAACGCGACCGACTACTCCCCGGGCCCGTTGAAGAATACGGCAATCGACACCGATTTCGCAATTCGCGGCCGTGGATTCTTCGTCGTCGAACGCGACGGCGAGCAACTGCTGACGCGCGCCGGCAACTTTCAAACGACGGCCGACGGTACGCTCGTCACTCCCGACGGCTACCCAGTGCTGACGGAAGACGGCGGCCCGATCGTGCTGACCGGCCCGTGGCAATTCAGCGAAGACGGCGTGATCACGTCGCCCGACGGCGTACAGCGTTTGGCTCTTGCCGAACCGGCGTCGCTCGGCGACTTGGCGAAGGTCGGCGAAAACTTGTTCCGTCCGCTGGCGCCCGTCGGTGATTTGGCTCAAGAGTTCCGCAGCGTCGCTCAAGGCTTTCTCGAAGGCTCGGGCACGAGCGCCGTGCGCGAGATGACCGACATGATCGAAACGACGCGGGCCTATGAAGCCAACGTCAACATGATTAAGCATCACGACTCGATGTTCGGCACGCTGATCAGCCGCGTGCTGCGAGTCGGCTAGTTCTCATAATCTCCCCTCAGCTTTACGGATGAAGCGATGAGCGTTCAATCACTGTACACGGCCGCTACCGGCATGCAGGCCATGGAGACGAAGCTCGACGTCGTCGCCAACAATCTGGCCAACATCAACACGACGGCCTACAAAAAAACGCGGGCCAACTTCGAAGACCTGTTTTACCGGCAAATCAAGCTGCCTGGTGCGCAAGACGCCCAAGGCAACTTCACGCCGACGGGCATTGCGGTCGGCCTGGGAACTCGCGTGCAAAGCACACAGACCGACTTTTCGCAGGGTGCCTTTCAGACGACGAACAACCAACTCGACGTCGCCGTCGTCGGCCGCGGCTTCTTCATGGTGCAAGACCCGACGAGCGGTCAGAACGTCTATACGCGCGAAGGGAATTTTTCGCTCAACGCTCAAGGCGTGCTCGTGCTCGGGTCGGCACAAACCGGCCGTATCGTGCAACCGCAGATCAATATTCCGCAGGACGCGCTGGATATCGTCATCAGCGCCGACGGCAACGTCTCATACAACCAAGTCGGCAACCCACAATTTCAGCAAGCCGGTCAATTGCAACTTGCGACCTTCATCAATCCGGAAGGCCTGCTGAAGCAAGGGGAAGGCATTTACACGGAAACCCAAGCCTCCGGCGCCGCAAACTTGCTCAACCCCGGTCAGCAAGGGGCGGGGACGCTGCAGCAGAACGCCTTGGAATCATCCAACGTTGAACCTGTTCGCGAACTGATCGATCTGATCACGACCCAACGTTCGTTCGAACTCAACTCGCAAGCCGTGCAGGCCGGCGATCAGATTCTGCAACTTGTCGCCAACCTCCGCCGGTTCTAGTCGACTGAAAGTTTGTCATGAAGCCGTTCATTCACAAAGTACTGCTTGCCGCTCTCATTGCCGCCGTTGCAAATGTGGGCGTCGATGCGGCCGAAGTGCGTTTGAAGCCGCAGGCCAAGTGCCGCACGAACGTCGTGCTGCTTGGCGAAGTCGCCGAGATTTTCGCCGCCGACGAATTCCAGCGTGATCAACTCTCCGGCATTGAACTTGGCCCGGCGCCGCTCGCCGGAAATCGTCGCTTGCTGCGTATTCGCGAAGTTCAAGACGCTCTCTGGATGCGAGGAATCAACCTTTCGCTCCATCAGTTCTCGGGCGCGGAAACGACGGAAATCTCCGGCTCGGGCGAAACTCCGGTAGCCGCCGGGACGCCTGCCTTGACGAGTGCTTCTCGCGAGCGAGCCGCCGGCATCGCGGCCGATGCCGTTGTGCGGGCTCTGCAATCGGCGGCCGGCAATCGCGATCCTTATCAAGTTCGCGTTTCGCTGAGCGACGCTCAGGCGACCGCCGTTCTGGCCGCCGGGCAACGTCTTGCGGCCCGCGGCGGTGAAGCCCCGTTCACCGGAGCACAACGCTTCACGTTTGTGCTCGACGACGGGCAGGTCGTCGGCGAAGCGACGGCCGAAGTCGCGCTGCCGCCGGGCGTTGTCGTGGTGCAAAAGAATCTGACGGCCGGCTCGATCGTGCATGCCGGCGATCTCGTGTTGAAGCCGATCACGGCCGTGAATCCAGGCATTCAACCGTTTCACAGCATTGAAGAAGTGGCGGGGCTGCAAACTACCTGGTCGATCCCGGCGGGCACCATCTTGAGCCGCACCGGCGTGCAACGTCCGCAAGTCGTGCGACGTGGCGATGCTGTCACGCTGTATGCCCGGACCGCAGGCATTCGCGTGCGAACGACCGTGCGGGCCCGCGAATCGGGCGGCATCGGCGATTTGATCTCCGTGGAATCGCTTACCGATCGCACGCCGCTCTTTGCTCGCATCACGGGCGTGCAAGAGGCCGAAGTCTACGCCGATCCGGCCGGTGCGCAACCCCCGGTCCCAGCCACCGCCGCCGCACCGACGACATCCGATAAGTTTGGCACCACCGCCGGAGGATCGCTCCGATGAACCTCGTCATCCGCTTGGCCGCAATCATCGTCGCACTATCGGCATTCGCTTCGGCCGATACGGCTCATGCCCAACGCTCGAGCTTGTACCAGCGGCAGACGGCCGCCGTGCCGTTATCACTCGAAAACAACTCCTGGCTTTATGTCGCGATGCCGCCGGTTCGCGAGTTGCAGGTCAACGACTTGGTAACCATTCTCGTCAAGCAGAAGCAGCAATCGCAGAGCGAAGGGGAAATCAACCGCATTCAACAATCGAGCATCGACGCGCGGTTGCGCGATTGGGTGAAGCTCGAAGGTTTCGGAATCACCGCCGCGCCGCAAACGCAAGGCGATCCGCGAGCCCGCGGGTCGCTCGATAGCACGTTGCGGACGAACGCCGAACTCGAAACGGCGTCTTTCATTCAGTTCAACATCACCGCGACGGTCGTCGATATTCGGCCCAACGGCAATCTGGTGCTCGAAGCCCACAGCACGGTGAAAGACAACAACGAAACCTGGGAAGCGTCACTTTCGGGAATCGTGCGCCGCGAAGACATTCAACCGGATAACACGGTCTTCAGCGAGAAGATCGCGGAACTGAGCATTCACAAACGGGAGACCGGCCATATCAATGACGCCTATCGTCGCGGTTGGGCCTTGCGAGCCTACGACAAATTCAAGCCGTTCTAATCGTCGCTGCTCGTCCTTCGTCACACATTCAGCGTTTTGCAGCACCGGAAATTGTTCATGCGATACAAATGTGCCCTCCTCGTCGCCCTTGCAAGCCTCGTGGCTGCGGCGTGGCCGACCGTGTCGCAAGGCGCCGTCCGTTTGAAAGACATTGCTCGCGTGAAAGGACAGGAGTCCAACTCGCTGCAAGGCCTCGGATTGGTCGTCGGTTTGAAAGGGACGGGCGACGGCGGGAAGTATCTGCCGACGATCCGCAGCCTTGCCACGGTGATGCAATACATGCGCAGTCCGGTGCTGGGCGGAGCGGCCGAATTGAAGGATGCGTCGAACGTGGCGATCGTCATGGTAACCGCGACGGTTCCGCCGGGCGGCGGCCGCCAAGGGGATCAACTCGACTGCCAAGTCAGCTCGATCGGTGCGGCCAAAAGTTTGTCGGGCGGGCGATTGTTTTTGGCCGCCCTGCAAGGCCCGAACATCGACCAGGCCCAGGTCTTCGCGTTTGCCGAAGGGCTCGTGCATCTCGACGACCCGACGACGCCGACGGTCGGCCGAATTCACAACGGTTGCCGGCTCGAAGAGGATTTTTTCAACCCGTTCGTCGAGAATAACCAACTCACTCTGGTGTTGGATCGTAACCACGCCGATTTCGAAGTCGCTCAAGAAGCGGCCGAAGTCATCAACAGCCAACTGAGCATCCAAAGCGGAGAAACGACGCCGGCCAAGGCTCTGAACTCGCAAAACATCGTCGTCAACGTGCCGACGCAATATCGCGACGACTACGTGCTCTTCGTCAGCCAAATCATGTCGCTCTCGATGCCGGAGCCGGCGGTCGAGGCGCGGGTCGTCATCAACGAACGGGCCGGCAGTATCGTGATCGGGTCCGACGTGGAAATCGGCGCCGTCGTCGTGAGCCACAAGAACATTGTGATCGAAACGGAGAACCCGTTGCCGACCGATCGATTTGTTCCGCTCGATCCGTCGGGCACGCAAACGGCCAAGCTTCGCTCGCTCGTCTCGGCGCTGCAGGCCGTGAAAGTTCCGAATGCCGACATTATCGAAATCATCAAAGGTCTGGAACGCAACGGCAAGCTGCACGGTCGGTTGATCATCGAATAACTCACCTCCGCGCCAGTCGACAAGCATCTCTCTTTCAGGGTTTTCGCATGAACGCCGTTTCCGCACTCAACTCCGCTTCGCAATTCTCGGCCGTCAGCGATTCGCAAAGCGTCGTCAATCGGGCCCAGGCCAACGCTAAGGCGGCCGAAAGCTCGGAACTTCGCGAAACGTTCGACAAGTTCGTCGGCGAAGTGTTCTTTGGGCAGATGCTCGAGAGTATGCGGAAGACCGTCGGTAAGCCGGCCTATATGCACGGCGGCCGCGGCGAAGAAGTGTTTCAAAAACAGCTTGATCAAGTGTTTTCGGAAGAAATGACGAAGGCCTCGGCCTCGCAATTTACAGGACCTATGTTCGAGCTGTTTGCGCTGAATCGCAGCTAACGAAAGCGGTCGTCGTCAAAACCTAGTCCGTCGCACGAATTGCCGAGTGAGAGATATGTCGAGCCAGCAGAGTTGGGAACTGGAGATCGCCGGATACCTGGGCGAACTTTCGGCGACGCAGGACGAACTGCTCGACGTATTGCGGCGGAAGTTGCGCATGTTGGCGACGGCCGATCGCGACGGGCTGCAAGCACTAGGCGAACTTGAGCAATCGCTGTCGATGCGGTTGCAGGAGTGTTATCAGAAGCGCGTCGAGATGCTTGATCGCGCGCGTCAGGACGGATTGCCGGCGGAGAACTTGCAAGTGCTGTCGGCATCACTGCCGGTAAAGCAACGCAAGCAATTGGAACCGCGCGTTGCCGAGGCCGCCGGCAAAACGCGACTGCTACAACATCAAAGCCTGACCAATTGGGTGGTGACGCAGCGTTCGTTGCTTCATCTTTCTCAATTGCTAGAGATTATCGCAACCGGCGGCAACCTCCGTCCGACATACGGAAGAGAGGAGTCGAACCCGACGGGCGGCGCATTGTTGGATCGCGCCGTTTAGGAAAACCGGGTCGACCTTCGTCAAGCGAGGGACCGCTTGACGCTTGTGGCATCGTGAGCCGGCGGAGCCGGCGAATGGCCCGAGCGTGCGCGGTCGCTGCGCGGACAGACTTCCGCCGTGGTCGACGCCGATGTCGCTTTTCAGCAGCCTGCAACTGGCGAGTAACGCGCTTTACGCGCAGTCGATCGGCCTGCAGGTCATCGGCAACAATATCGCCAACGTCAATACGCCCGGCTATTCCCGGGCGATCACGAATTTCACGCCCGCGCCAACTCAACGCGTCGGCCGCTTGCTGCTGGGGTTAGGCGTTGAAGTCGACTCGATCAAGCAACGGATCGACGAGCATCTCAATTCACGGCTGCGCGGCGCGACGGCCGATCGCGTGGGGAGCGAGATCCAAGAGAGCGCCTACGCTCAGCTCGAGGGGATGCTCAACGAACTCCAAGACAACGATCTGAGCACGTCGCTCAATAACTTTCTCGGCGCAATCTCTCAGGTATTGAATCAACCGGAGAGCGTATCCGTCCGAAATCTCGCGGTGTTGCAAGGCAAGACTTTGGCGGTCGACATCAATCGGCTCTCTTCGCGAACGCACGAGTTGCGCGACGATCTGAACGCGCAAACGGCCGATCTCGCACCGGACGTCAATCGGCTATTGCAGCGTGTCGCCGAACTCAACGTGCAAATCGCAACGACGGAAGGAGGCGGCTCCGTCGGCAGCGACGCCGTCGGGTTACGCGATCAACGGAACGTGGCGCTGGAAGAGCTGTCGCAATTGATCGAGATCAAGACGCAGGAGCAATCCAGCGGGGCGATCAACGTATTTGCCGGCGGCGATTTCTTGATCTTTGAGGGGACTTTTCGGCAGGTCGAAATTTTGCATACGCAAGAAAACGGCCTCAATGTCGCGCAATTGCAGGTTAAGGAAACGGACGCGCCGCTGCAGGCCGCCACCGGTAAACTCGCCGGCTTGGTTGACGCTCGCGACAACATTATCGGAAAGTTCCTGGCCGACCTCGACGGCTTCGCCAAGACTTTGGCCTTCGAATTCAATAAGGTGTTTTCGTCGGGCCAAGGTCTGAGCGGCTACACGCAATTGACTTCCGAACAGGCGCCCTCCGATGCAAATGTGGCGCTAGATCACGCAGGCCTAGCGTTTACGCCCGTCAACGGCACGTTCAACGTGCTCGTCAAGAACACGCAAACCGGTCTGACGAAGACGACGCAGATCAAGGTCGACCTCAACGGGTTGGACGACGACGATACGACGTTGAATTCGCTGGTCGCGCAACTTGAGGCGATCGACGGCGTCTCGGCATCGCTCGACGTGCGCGGTCGGCTGGTGCTAACGGCCGATGCGCCCAATTCACAGTTTGCCTTCGGCGACGATACCTCGGGCGTGCTGGCGGCGTTGGGGATCAACACATTCTTCTCCGGTACG
>JAFLCO010000140.1:12249-14643 GCA_017303535.1 Planctomycetota bacterium | reverse complement strand
CATCACGCTGCCGATCGCCCGCCGCATCGAAGAAATGGGCCTGGAAAAGATCCAGGTTCGCAGCCCGATGACGTGCGAGGCCAACCTCGGCGTCTGCCGCTGCTGCTACGGTATGGATCTCTCGACCGGTACGATGGTCGAAGAAGGAATGGCCGTCGGCATCATCGCGGCTCAGAGCATCGGCGAGCCGGGTACGCAGCTCACGATGCGTACGTTCCACATCGGTGGCGCCGGCCAACGTCAGCTCGAAGAAAAGGACATCAAGGCCAAGAAGGGCGGCCAAGTGAAGTTCGCTCGGCTTAAGGTCGTGCGTAACGTCGAAGGCCAGCTCGTCGTGCTGGCCCGCAACGGTGAAGTCGCCTTGCTCGATCCGAAGGGACGCGAGAACGAGAAGTACGAAATTCCGGCAGGTGCCGTGCTGCACGTCGAAGAAAACGCCGAAGTGAAGCCGGGCCAGTTGATCGTGGAATGGGATCCGCACAGTATCCCGATTCTCGCGGAAAAGGGTGGTAAGGTCCGTTACGAAGAAGTGATCGAAGGCGAAACGATGCGCCTCGAGAAAGATTCGACGGGCAACATCCGCCGGGTCATCACCGAGCACAAGGGCGACCTGCACCCGCAAGTCATCATCGAAGACGACGCCGGCAAGATCCTCGACTTCTATTACCTGCCCGAGAAGGCGTACATCGAAGTCAACGAAGGCGATCAGATCACCGCCGGTAAGCTGCTGGCCAAAACGCCCCGTGAAGCGGCCGGTACGCAAGACATCGTCGGTGGTTTGCCGCGGGTCACGGAAATCTTCGAAGCGCGCAAGCCGAAAGATCCGGCGGTCATCGCCGAAATCGACGGCACCGTCGAGATTCTCGGCGAGAAGCGCCGCGGCAAGCGGACGATCATCGTCCGCAGCGAAAGCGGCATCGAGCGCGAACACCTCGTGTCGCACGGCAAGCACCTTCGCGTGCACTCGGGCGATTACGTCCGAGCGGGCGAAGCCTTGGTCGACGGCCCGCTGGTGCCGCACGACATTCTGCGGATCTCCGGCGAAGAAGCGGTGCAGCATTACCTGACCCGCGAAATTCAAAACGTGTACCGCAGCCAACGCGTGGAAATCGACGACAAGCACATCGAGATCATCGTCTCGAGCATGCTGCGCAAGGTCCGCATCGAAACGGTCGGCGATACCGGTTTGCTGCCGGGCTCGCTGATGGACCGCATCGAGTTTCGCCAAGCGAACCAAAAGTTGCAAGGTTGCGTGCGGATCACGCAAAAGGGCGACAGCGAATTTTCCGAAGGCAACATCGTGCCGAAGGAAACGCTGGAGCAAGTCAACGCTCAGATCGAAGCCTTGGGCGGCACGCCGGCCAAGGGGGCTCGTCCGAAGCCGGCGACCGCCAGCACGCAGTTGCTCGGCATTACCAAGGCCTCGGTGCAAAGCGCCAGCTTCATCTCGGCCGCGAGCTTCCAAGAAACCACGAAGGTGCTCACCGAAGCCGCTTTGGCCGGCAAGGTCGACAAGCTCGTGGGCCTCAAGGAAAACGTCATCCTCGGGCACCTCATTCCGGCCGGTACCGGCTTCAAGACTTATCAAGAGTCGGAAGTGCGGATCAATCCGGAAGCCCTGGACGAAATGGCCGGCGAGAAGGACAAAGTGCTCTCGCGCAGCTTCCCGCTGCTCGACGGCGGCGCTCCGGCAACCGACGGCAACACGGCGACGAAGCCCGTCGAAAAGCCGGCGGCCTCGCTCGATGCGTTGCTCGGCGGTGCCGACGGCGGCGGCGAATAACTTCGCCGAGTCAGAATAAACTCGCCGGCAACTAGTGCCGGCGTTCCGTCGGCCCGGGCTTTGACGAAATGTCAAACCGGGTAAGGCCGGAAAAACGAAGCGGGCTACGGCCTGCTTTGGTGAAGCGTTAAGGGCGGGCTTGGGCGACGGAATTCGGGGAATCGTCCCGTTTTCCTCGGCCTTGACAGCCCCTGCCGCTCGGGTAGTCTAAAAGGCTCGATTTTTTGGAGCCTTGGGCTGCCGTAGATCGATAGACGAGTGTTTGAGAAGAGACGATTCGCTGCCGCGATACTTCGCCGCGTTTCGACTCCTAACGTATTCCCGCAGTTAAACTTTCGACCGACGAACGGACCACGACCGGTATGCCGACGATCAATCAGCTCGTGAAGAGCAATCGCAAGCCGAAGCGCAAGTTCAGCAAGAGCCCCGTGCTCTCCAAGTGCCCGCAAAAGCGCGGCGTCTGCTTGCAAGTGAAGACGATGACCCCGAAGAAGCCGAACTCGGCTCTGCGGAAGATCGCCCGCGTGCGATTGAGCAACGGTAAGGAAGTGACCGTGTACATCCCGGGCGAAGGCCACAACTTGCAAGAACACTCGATCGTGCTTGTGCGC
>JAFLCO010000140.1:0-12239 GCA_017303535.1 Planctomycetota bacterium | reverse complement strand
GTCCGGTTGTCACGCGGAATGTCGAGCGCGGCGTACATCGCTTCGCCCACGCCAAAGCGGCGGTCGCTATATTGGCCATCGAGTTCGGGCGGGTAGATATGATATTCGGGCTTGTGCGCGGCGGCCGTGTTCGCGACTTGCCGGGCGTGCGCTACCACATCGTCCGCGGCGCGCTCGACACCCTCGGCGTGCAAGGCCGTAAGCAATCGCGCAGCTTGTACGGCGCCAAGAAGGGCTAACCCCCAAGGCCTAATGACGAAATCCGAATGACGAATTCGGATCGCTTCGTCATTCGAGCTTCGACATTCGACATTCAAATAACACGCAAGAATCGCTGAGAGACTGGAACCGCAATGGGCCGTATTACCGCCAGCCGCAAGATGCTCACGCCGGACGCGCGATACAACTCGCTCGTCGTCAGCAAGTTCATCAACTGCCTCATGAACGACGGCAAGAAGAACCGCGCGACCCGCGTGTTCTACGATGCCATGGACATCGTCGGCGAGAAGATCAAAGACGCCGACGCCGGCGAAATCTTCCAACGGGCCATCGACAACGTGAAGCCGGAAGTCGAAGTGCGCTCGAAGCGCGTCGGCGGTGCGGCTTACCAAGTGCCGATGCAGGTCAACAAGATCCGTCAGCAGTCGTTGGCGATTCGCTGGATGCTGATGGCCGTTCGCGAAAAGAAGGGCCGCGCGACTCACGAAAAGCTGGCCGACGAAATCATCGCCGCTTATAAGCGTGAAGGCGCCGCCGTCACCAAGCGTGACAACGTTCACCGTATGGCCGACGCCAACAAGGCGTTCGCTCACTTCGCCTGGTAGTAGGACGCTGCGGCGGGTCGGGCTTGGTCCGACCTGTCCGGCTCGCGGCGAACGTCTAAAGAACGAAGACTGTCGAAGGACGAGGGCGATCTTTAGAATCGCCGTCGTCCTTCTTCGTTTTTGCACTTTGTGATTACCGCCGCCGCTTACGCCGAGCACCGCCATGACTGCCCGCAACCTTGCCGACATTCGCAACATCGGCATCATCGCCCACGTCGACGCGGGCAAGACGACGCTCACCGAGCGGATGCTCTACTACGCCGGGGCGATCCACCGCAGCGGCAACGTCGACCAAGGTACGACGACCACGGACTTCGATCCGGAAGAGCAGGAACGCGGGATCACCATCTACGCGGCCTGCGTGACGTTCCCCTGGAACGACTGCGTGGTGAACCTCATCGATACGCCGGGGCACGTCGATTTCACGGCAGAGGTGGAACGTAGCTTGCGCGTCCTGGACGGTGCCGTCGTCGTCTTCAGTGCCCGCGAAGGGGTCGAGGCGCAGAGCGAAACGGTTTGGCGTCAGGCCGATAAGCACCGCGTGCCGCGGCTGGCGTTTATCAACAAGATGGACCGCGAGGGAGCCGATTTCTACGGCACCTTCGAAGAAATCCGTACTCGGCTCGAATCGAATCCCGTGGCGATTCAGATCCCCGTCGGCGTCGGGCCGCCGCACATGCCCGACAAGTTCCGCGGCGTGATCGACCTAGTCCGCATGAAGATGATGACGTTCACGCCCGAGTCGCAAGGGCGTGACGAAGTCTTGCACGACATTCCGGAAGAGCTGGCCGACAAAGCTGACGAGTGGCGGCATCACCTGCTGGAAGCCCTGTACGACCAGAGCGAAGAGTTGATGGAACTCGGCCTCAGCGAGGCGCCGATCCCCGAAGAGCTGCTGCATAAGGTGATTCGCGAAGCCGTGATCGCGCGCAAGATAGTGCCGGTGCTTTGCGGTACGGCGCTCGATTTCATCGGCGTGCCGCCGGTGCTCGATTCGGTCGCGCGATACTTGCCGAGTCCGCTCGACGTGCCGCCGGTCGAAGGCGTCGACCCGAAGAAGACCGACAAGAAGCTGAAGCGCAAAGCCGACGTCGAAGAGCCGTTTTGCGGGCTCGTTTTCAAGATTCTTGCCGGCAGCCACGGCGACTTGGCGTTCGTCCGCGTCTACAGCGGCACGCTCAAGGCCAACAGCCGCGTCTACAACCCGGGCAAAGACGAGAAGGAAAACGTCAGTCAGCTCTGGCACATCCAGGCCGACGACAAGAAGCAGGTGCCGAGCGTCGAAGCCGGCGACATCATCGGCATCATCGGCCTGCGGCACTCGATCACCGGCGACACGCTCTGCGAGGTGAAAGACCCGATCTTGCTGGAAACGATTCAGTTTCCCGAGACGGTCATTTCCATGGCGATCGAGCCGGAAACCTCGGCCGATCGCGCGAAGCTCGAAAAGACGCTCGAGGCCCTCAAGCGGCAAGACCCGACGTTCCGCGCGGGCGACTCCAGCGAAACCGGCCAAACGCTCATCAGCGGTATGGGCGAACTACACCTGGAAGTGATCAAGCACCGCCTGTTGCGCGATTTCAAACTCAACGTGAAGGTGCATAAGCCGCGCGTGAGCTACCGCGAATCGATAGGCAAAAAGGTCGAAGTCGAAGGGGAGTGTCGGCAGCAAATCGGCGGACAGAACAACTTCGCGAAGGTCCGCATCCGCATGGAGCCGACCGGCGCCTCATCGATTCTCGATATTTTGCCCGCCGCCGCAAAGAAAGTGGCCTTGGCCGCCGGAGCGAAAGAGAAGACGACGTCGGTCGTGAATCTCGTGACCGACGAAAAGTTCCCGCCGCAGTACCAAGCCGCGGCGATGGAAGTGCTGCAGCAGCAGGTGGAAGGCTCCGGCCTCATCGGCTTCCCGCTCATGAAGGTGAAAGTCTCGCTGCTCGGCGGCGAAGTCCACGAGACCGACAGCAACGAATTGGCCTTCCGTCGCGCCGCGGCCGACGCCTTCCAAGAAGGGCTCAAAGCGGCCGGTCTCGCGCTGATGGAGCCGATCATGCAAATGGAAATCACGACGCCCGAGGAAAACCTCGGCGACATCGTGGCCGACCTGCAACAGCGTCGGGCCACAATCACGGAAACCTCGGTCCGCGGTCGCTCGACGGTCGTCAAAGCCCTCTCGCCGTTGGCCACGCTCTTCGGCTACGCCGGCGCCATCCGCAGCCTCAGCCAAGGCCGCGCCGCCTGCTCGATGGAACCCGCCGCATACGGCCCGGCCCCGAAGGAAGTGGTCGACCAGTTCATGCTGTAGGCGATCGCGCTTACGGCACGTACGGATCGATGGGCGGCGGCGGCTCGATGTGCGAAAAATCCGTGGGCCACAGGATAAAATCGCCCTTCGGTTGGGCCTGAATCCCCGCCGCGAATGACCATTCCCAAGGAATCGGTCCGCTTAGACCAAAAATGTTCGACTCGACCGAGCCTGCCTGCCCTTGGTCGTCAACGCCGTCAAAGCCAACGGAATACAGCCTCGGCCGCGAGTCAGTGATGCGATAGCGCAGCGGCTTGCCCGTGAGTTCATCCAGAGGCAATTTGGCCAAGTATTCCGGCACGAGCGACTCGAGAGTCGTCGGCCATTTCCCATGTTTACGCCGGAAGCGAACGAGAGCGCTCGCCGTGAGCGTGGCATCGCGCTGCTGTACGGCGTCGCGACCAATCGTGTGAATTCTGTGCGCGGAGGTCGCCATTAGGGTTACGAGGCCGTACTGCTTATTGCCTTCGTAGGCTGATACCGCCGCATCGTAGCGTCGGCAATCGCACTCCCAGAAGGGCCGGACGATTTCTGCTTCCAAAAGCGTCATCAACTCGTCATAAGCGCGGGCCGCTTCGCGACGGCTGCCAAGATTGCTCGTCGCCAGCGGAGCGATCAATCGCGTGTACCAATCATCGTTCGGTCTTCCGCCGTCAAGCATTCCGACGTTGGGTAGATAAACGTAGCCGTCCCCTTCGCCGTCGTCGGTGTAGATGCGTTGCAATAAATCGTAAAATGCTCCCCGCTCGGCGATGGTTCGTAAAAGCAGTTTGCCGTCTGCAAACTCACGGGCCGTTTTTTCCAACCGTATGAGTTGGTCGTCCGAGAGAACATCTGAATACTCGGCGAGTACGGCTCCCCAGAGTTTCAACGCATTGCCGTAAACCCGCGATGCGACGAGGTCGTTGACGAGCATCGGGATTTCGCGAATTTGCCCCGCGATACGAATAGACGCTTCGAGGTTCTCGGCGACGGCCTTGCCGTCGCCCTCCCGAGCGGCGATCCAAGCCCTGGCTGCCAGAGCCTGCGTAACGTCGTGTAGTTCACCTGCGGGCGTCAGAAGCACATGCAGCAATATTGGGTTTTCGCTTGGCTCTTTTGCCTGCGGCGGATTTAGCTTCTTTCCGTCGTTGACGTAAAAGCGCCGCGTGAACTCAAGATCTTCAGCCGTGTACTCATCGGCTAACAGATGGCCCAGCGACGGCAACTTAGAAGCCTGGCGAGCACGTTCCAAGTCGGCTTCCTTTCGCTTGAGGAAGCTAGCGACTTGCTCGTCATACGCATATGTGCGGAATTCGTCGCGACTTTTCCACTGGTCCGGACCGTCGATGCTTAAGGCCATACTCGCTTCGCGATAGATGGGCCAGGCCTTCTGGTCGTCGGGAATCGCCAGTACCGGGGCGTTGAGTTCGGCCGCGATGTTGCGGGAGAGCTTTGGCGGGTTATTCCAGAAGCGGTAAGCCATGACGCCGTAGGGAATGCCGGCGGTTAGCAGGACCAAGCCGCCCCAAAACACGAGTTGGCGCAACGTCGGCAGATACCGCAACACAACCCCCTCCGCGAGTGAATGTCAGCAGCCCGGCAATCGCCACATCTTTGCGCAGTTTACGCGTTTTCCGGCCCCAAGTCGGCAGATCTTCCGCAAACGGAACTGGCTTAGAGTTTCCCTAAGCCCGAGCCGGCAAAATGCCGAATTGTTTGCGGTTCGAGCCGTTGACAGCCGGAAGCGGCTCTTTTAAGATCACTCCTTCCCACTTGGCGGAAGGCTTGCTTGTAGTGCAAGCCGCGTCGTGCCGGGAGGGGTGTTGAGGCGGGTTTTTGCGGATCTACCGCACTCCGCGTCGTAACGCGGCCTTGGTTCCCGCCAAGAATTGATCCCGAATTGGAGTCGTCTGTTTACGGAAACGTACAGGCGCAGCTGTGGCAGGTTCATCCGAAATCATTCGCATCCGAATGGAAGCTTACGATCACTCCGTGCTCGATCAGAGCGCGGCGGAGATCGTTGATACGGCCAAGCGCACCGGCTCCGAAGTTCACGGGCCGATTCCGCTGCCGACCCGCATTGAGCGCTACACGGTGCTCGCCGGTCCGCACATCGACAAGAAAGCTCGTCAGCAATACGAAATTCGCACGCACAAGCGCTTGATCGACATCGTTCGATCGACCGCCAAGACGATCGAAGCCTTGAACAAGCTGAGCCTTCCGGCCGGCGTGGACATCAAGATCAAGGCTTCGGCCCGTCACTAAAAGTGCATTGGTTTGAGTTGGTTGGGTTGGTTCGTGAGTTGGGGTTCTGACTTAGGAAACCTGGTCCCGCATCTGACAAAGATGAAATCGGAAGCCGGGGGGTAATCGGCGACGTCGAGTTCGGCGTTCGCTCGAAACCCTGAAGGCAACAAGATCACGCAAGGCGACGAAGATGGCTATCGGACTACTCGGCCGTAAGGTCGGGATGACGCAAGTATTTGGTGAACGCGGAGAAGCAATCTCCGTTACGGTCCTCGAAGCTGGGCCCTGCCATGTGCTGCAATTGCGATCGGAAGATCGCGACGGCTACAAGGCCGTGCAGCTCGGGTTCGGCGATAAGCCCCGTCGCTTGGCTCCCCGGAGCGAGCGTGGTCACGTGGCGAAGCTTGAGAGCAAGCGTTCAAAGCGGCTCTCCTCGGGTGGTGCGGAACTCCCGGCTAAGGCCGGTTGCGAGCCGCAAGCCTTCGTAAAAGAGTTCGACCTCGACGGCGAACACAAGGTCGGCGATAAGCTCACGGTCGCCGTATTCGACGGCGTCAAAGCCGTCGACGTGACCGGCATCACCAAGGGTCGCGGTACACAGGGCGTGATGGTTCGGCACAACTTTAAGGGTCAACGCGCCACGCACGGCGTGAAGAAGGTCCACCGCCACGGCGGTTCGACCGGTTGCAATACCTGGCCGGCCCGTACGTTCAAGGGCCGCCGCATGGCCGGTCGCTACGGCAACGAGCGCAGCACGATGCGCAACATCAAAGTCGTGCGAGTCGACGCCGAAAACAATCTCTTGCTCGTGCATGGCGCCGTGCCGGGCCCGGTCGGCGGATACGTGATGATTCGCGGCACGAACATGGTTCGCTAGTCGCGAAGCACGCCTCAAAACAAAGAACGCCAAAGCTAAAAGATCGCAGTCATGGCAAGCATTCCCGTTTACAACCGCACCGGTCAGCAAGTCGGCAGCTACGACATTGACCCGGCCGCGATCGCGCCGAACATCAACAAGCAATTGTTGCACGACGTCGTCGTGATGTACCAATCGAATAAGCGCCAAGGCACGGCCAAGACGAAGAGCCGCGCCGAAGTCGCCGGTTCGACGAAGAAGATGTATCGCCAAAAGGGAACGGGCAACGCCCGGGCCGGCGGTCGTCGCAGCCCGGTGCGTCGTGGCGGCGGTCACACGTTCGCCAAGCGTCCGCGCGATTGGTACTTCCGCCTGCCGCGCAAGGCCGTGCAGTTGGCCACGCGGATGGCGATTGCTTCGAAGATTCAAAGCGAGCAGATCGTCGTGATCGACGAATTGAAGTTCGCCGCTCCGAAGACGAAGGAAATGAACACGATCCTTAAGGCTCTGAAGGTCGACGGTGCGAGCCTGTTGGTCGCCACGGCCGGCTACGACAAGGGCGTTTATTTGAGCGCCCGCAACATCGACAAGGTCTCGGTGTCGCACGTCGCCGACCTCAACGCCCTGGAAATTCTCACGCCGAAGAAGTTGCTGGTTACGCGTGAAGCGCTGGACGCCATCAAGCAGAAGGCCGCGGCCAGCGCGTAGTAGCCGGTTGATCTCAAGCGAACAAACGTACGAAGAGCGATAGTCATGTCGGAAACCACTGAACACACGAGCGTCTTGCGGGCCGATCAAGTGATTCTCCGTCCGCTGGTGACCGAGAAGGGCGTGCATCGCTCTTCGCGTCACAATGCGTATGCGTTCGAAGTCGCGAAAGATGCATCGAAGATCGACATCCGCCGCGCCGTCGAGCAATTGTTCAACGTGAAGGTCGTTCGCGTCCACACGCAAAACCGCAAGGGCAAGCCGCGTCGCACGAAGTTCAAGGAAACGCACACCGGCGATTGGAAGAAGGCGATCGTCAAGCTCGACGCCGAACATCGGATCGAGTTGTTCTAGGTCGCCTTGCGTTTCGAGTCGGGGGCTTCGGCCCATCGAATAGATAGACGTCAGCACGAAAGTAAATAGTCATGGGTATTCGACGATACAAGCCGGTCACTGCAGGTCGCCGCAACGCGAGCGTGAGCGACTTCGCGGAGTTGACCAAAGGCGCGGAGCGCGAGCAGAAGTTGCTCACGCGTAAGAAGAAAAAGGGCGGCCGCAACAATCAGGGCGTCATCACCGCCCGACATCGCGGCGGCGGTCACAAGCGGCAGATTCGCGTGATCGACTTCCGTCGTACGAAAGACGGCGTCCCGGCCACGGTGAACTCGATTCAATACGACCCGAACCGCTCGGCCCGCATCGCCCTGCTGTATTACGTCGACGGCGACAAGCGTTACATCATCGCTCCGAAGGGTCTGAAGGCCGGCGATAAGGTGATGAGCGGCGCCGATGCCCCGCCGACCTCGGGCAACTGCCTGCCGTTGAAGAATATTCCGATCGGCATGAAGGTCCACGCGATCGAACTGCTGCCGGGCCGCGGCGCCGCGTTGTGCCGCTCGGCCGGCGCTAGTGCCGTGCTTGCCGCACGTGAAGCCGATTGGGCCCAGATCAACTTGCCGAGCGGTGAAATTCGTCGTGTTCCGGCCGCTTGCCGCGCCACGATCGGTGCGGTCGGCAACGCCGATCACATGAACGTCGAAATCGGCAAGGCCGGTCGTAATCGCTGGAAGGGCATCCGCCCGACCGTTCGCGGCACCGCGATGAACCCGATCGACCATCCGCACGGCGGTGGTGAAGGCCGCACCAAGGGCGGTCGTCACCCTGTGAGCCCGACGGGCAAGCTGGCCAAGGGCGGTCGTACTCGCAAGCCGCGTAAGTTCTCGAGTTCGGCGATCGTTCGTCGCCGTCGCTCGCGTCGCTACGGGCAGCTGAAGATCACCTAATAGGTAGCTCACGTAGTCGATCGTTCGAGCCGAGTTGGCGAAGTTGATTTCAAGAAGTTAGTTAGAGATACCGCAAACGAGAGTGCACGATGGGACGTTCCAGCAAGAAGGGGCCGTTTGTCGACCCCAAGTTGTTCTTCAAAGTCGAGAAGCTCAACGAGCGCGGCGCCAAAGAACCGCTGAAAACGTGGGCTCGCCGCTGCACGATCGTTCCGGAATTCGTCGGGCACACCTTCATGGTGCACAACGGCAAGCAGCACATCAAAGTGTTCGTCAGCGAAGAAATGGTCGGTCACAAGCTCGGCGAATTTTCGCCGACGCGTACCTTTCGCGGCCACGGCGGCGTGAAGAAGGCTGAACCTAAGTAGTAAGGCCCAAGTAACGGTCGCTCGATTCACGGTCGCTCGATTGCTGATGAGCAGCTTCCGCTAGGAAATTCGAAACATGGCATACACGGCAACACACAAACACGCCCGCATCAGCGCCCGCAAGGTGCGCTCGCTGGCGAACTTGATTCGCGGCAAGCATGCCGACGAAGCGCTCGAGATCTTGAAGTTCATGCCGCACCGCGGTGCTCGGCTGCTGGAGAAGGTGCTGAAGAGCGCCCTCGGCAACGCCGAAGACCGCCGTGCTCAATCGGTGCAGAGCCTCGTCGTGGTCGACGCCCGCGTCGACGGCGGTCCGATGTTCAAACGGATCAAGCCGGTCAGCCGCGGCCAAGCCTACATGATCAAGCGTCGCACGGCTCACATCCGCGTTTCGCTGGACGTGATCTAGTTCGCCGCAGCACAAGAATACACACCAACAACACTCGCAGATTTCGGAATCGGTTATGGGTCAAAAGGTCAATCCCGTCGGCTTCCGCACCGGCATCATGGTGGGCTGGAAGAGCCGTTGGTACGCCTCGAAGAAGGAATTCGGCGAGCTGCTTCTGGAAGATTTCAAGCTCCGGAAGTTCATCAAAGAGAAGTTCAAAAGCGCGGCGATTTCCAAGGTCGAGATCGAACGCACCCGCGACGAAGTGAAGGTCGTTCTCTTCACCGCACGTCCGGGCGTGATCATCGGTCGTAAGGGTCAAGAAGTCGAGCGTCTGCAAGCCGAACTTCAAGCTCTGATCGGTCGCCGCGTCAGCATTAAGATCGAAGAAATCAACCGCCCGGAAATCCAAGCTCAGCTCGTCGCCGAAGACATCGCCGAACAATTGGCGAAGCGGGCTAGTTTCCGCCGCACCATGAAGCGTTCGGCCGACCAAACGATGGAAGCCGGAGCCAAGGGCATCAAGATTCAATTGGCCGGACGTTTGGGCGGCGCCGAAATGGCCCGTCGCGAAAAGCAGATCGCCGGAGCGATGCCGCTCTCGACGTTGCGAGCCAAGATCGATTACGGCTTCACCGAAGCCAACACGCCGCAAGGTAACATCGGCGTGCAAGTGTGGATCAACCAAGGTATGTACGAGGACGAAGCCAATGGCGATGATGCCCAAGCGGGTCAAACATCGAAAAAGCCAAAGAGGACGTATAAAAGGTAACGCGACTCGCGGTAACCGCGTCGTCTACGGTGACTTCGGCCTCCAAGCTACGCAAGGCGGTTGGATCAGCGCCCAGACGATCGAAGCCGGTCGTGTTAGCGCTCAGCAGTACTTGCGCGGCGAAGGTCGTCTGTACGTGCGGATTTTCCCGCACAAGTCGATCACGTCGATCCCGCTCGAAACCCGGATGGGTAAGGGTAAGGGTGAGCCGGACTACTGGGCCGCGGTCGTGAAGCCGGGAACGGTGCTGTACGAAATTGCGGGCGTCCCCGAGACGGCCGCGAAGATGTGCTTCCGTCGCTTGGCCCACAAGATGCCGGTGTCGGTCTGCTTCATCAAGCGGCGGACGATGTAGGAACGTCCGTCGTAGGTGGTCTGCCGTTCGTAAAATGCGAACGACAAGACTGCAACTGACGACGGACCACGGACAACTGACAAGCTACCGAACGAGCCCGACCATGAATGCCTCCGAACTCCGCGAAATGAGCGACGAACAACTCGCTCTGACCTTGAAAGAGACGACCGAAAACCTGTTTCGGCTCAAGATCAAGGCTCAGACCGAAAAGCTCGAAGCCCCCAGCGAATTGAAGAAGAACCGTCGCTTAGCCGCCCGTATCAACACGGTGCAACGGCAGCGCGAATTGAAGAAGGCCGCGACGTAGGTCGCTCCGGATATGGTCGAACGCGAGCCTCGGCCGCGTGTCGAACGTCCGGCTCAGAACGAACAACAGAACTCCCGCAAAGTAAGTCTGAAACAGAACCATGCCTAAGCGAGTTGCGATCGGCGTCGTCCGAACCGACAAGATGGCCAAGAGCCGTCGCGTGGAAATTCCGCGCGTCGTGCACCATGCCAAGTACGGCAAGATCTTGCATCGCAAGACCGTCTGCCACGTTCACGATGAAAACAACGAGTCGCACGTCGGCGACACGGTGGAAATCGTCGAGTGCCCGCCGAAGTCAAAGCTCAAGCGTTGGCAACTGGTCCGCGTCGTGAAGAAGAGCACGATCGTCGACTTGGCCGCGCTCCGGGCCGCCGAGAAGTCGCTCGAAGAACAAGCCAAGTAGAACGGCAAACGAAGTAGCGGACGAACAACTGTCGTAGGCGTCCGGCCCGCAGCAAGACACAAGCAAATCGTACGTTTGGGTTTTCACCATGATTCAGATGCAAACGCGCATGACCGTCGCCGACAACACCGGCGCGAAAGAAGTCATGTGCATTAAGGTGCTCGGCGGATCGCGCCGACGAGTCGCCGGCCTCGGCGACACCGTCGTCTGCAGCGTCAAGTCGGTCATCGCAGGCAGCGAAATTAAGAAGGGCCAGGTCGTTAAAGGGGTGATCGTTCGCGTTAAGGCGCCCGTTCGTCGGATCGACGGCAGCTATGTTCGCTTCGATTCCAACGCCTTAGTGCTCATCGACAACGACAAGAACCCGCGCGGCACTCGTATCTTCGGCGCCGTGGCTCGCGAACTTCGCGATAAGAACTTCATGAAGATCGTCAGCCTTGCGGCGGAGGTGGTGTGATGCGGATCAAGGTAGGTGACACGGTCAAGGTGATCGCAGGCGACGACAAGGGCGCCACCGGCAAAGTGATTCGCGTGATCCGCGATAAGAACCGCGTCGTGGTCGAAGGCGTGAACAAGATCCAGAAGCACGTCAAGCGCAGCCAGAAGTCGCCGCAGGGCGGCCGGCTCTCGAAGGAAGCTCCGATCAACGCTTCCAACGTGATGCTTGTCGGCGCCAACGGCGAAACGACCCGCATCGGCGTCCGCAAGACGTCCGACGGCGGCAAGGAACGATTCGCCCGCAACGGCGGCGCCTCGCTCGGTCTGATCGCCCCGGCCAAGAAGAAGGCCGCCCAGAAGTAAATAGATGTCGCGGTGAAGTTTCGCCGCGTTGAGCCAAGCATAGCAAGACACAACAGTTCGCAAGAACCAAGCCCGCAGGTCCGTCATGGCCGCCAAGAGCACGAAGAAAGATAAGCAAGCCGAGGCCGCATCGGCCGTCGAGCTTCCCGCGATGCCGCGGATGCAAGAGAAGTACGTGAACGAAGTACTGCCCGCTCTCAAAGAGAAGCTGGGCCGCACCAACCCGCACGCCCTGCCGAAGCTGACGAAAATCGTTGTGAGCATGGGCGTGGGAAGCGCGGTCACCGAAAAGAAGCACATGGAAGAGGCGCTCGCCGCCTTGCAGACGATCACCGGCCAAAAGCCGGCTCCCTGCAAGAGCCGTCACTCGATCTCGAATTTCAAGCTTCGCGAAGGCTTGGAAATCGGAGCGAAGGTGACGCTCCGCGGCCCGCGGATGTGGGAATTCTTGGACCGTCTCGTGTCGCTCGCCCTTCCGCGGGTGCGCGACTTCCGCGGTCTCAATCCCAAGGCCTTCGACGGCCAAGGAAACTACAGCCTCGGTCTCACCGAGCAACTGGTGTTTCCGGAAATCAATCCCGACAAGTTCACGCGGACGCAGGGGATGAACATTGCGTTCATCACCACGACTGACAGCAAC
>JAFLCO010000014.1:29586-38767 GCA_017303535.1 Planctomycetota bacterium | reverse complement strand
GATGTCTGCGTTTGCCGTAATTCGCGTCGAAATGACCGGACGGCGGGGATGAACCCCGCCGCTCGCTAGGTCTTCGAATCGACGTAAGTCGCGCAAGCGAATTAAGACTTACGTCGACGTGCGCTGCGTACATTTTGGACGGGGTGCGTACTTCGCGCGCGAAAAAGTACGCACCGCATACTTAGGAATTAAGGGTGCGCACTCTTTTCCAAAATAGTACGCACTCGTAATTGCAACAGAATTGCGCTTTCGTCGTAAGTCGTGCAAGCGTTTCGGGACTTACGTCGATTTTCCGATCGCAAAAATCGGCACGTTTCAAAAGCCCAGGGATCGATCTCCGGTCGCTTCGACCCTATGACGGACGCCAATTTCGCAATCGTTGCCCCAAAAAACGAAAGCGGGGGCCGTGAGGCCCCCGCTCGTTCTTCGATTCGTCAACCGATCACGGACTACTGAATCCGGTTGATGAAGTATTGGAAGCTGATGCTGCCGAGGATCATATTCGCCACGAGTTCGGCGGGCGTGTACTGGAGCATGACGTAGTCGCCCGGCTGTACGAGAATCCGCTGCGACGAATCGACGAGGGCCCGATTCAGGTTGATTTTGATCGGAATCGTCGAGCCGTTCGGCAGTTTCCGCAGCACGACGATTTGCGTCGGTGGTAAGGCGCTTCGCATGCCGCCGCCGCCGAATTGGCCGTTGTTCGCCAAGCTGCCCTGCGTCGCGCCCGCCGACACCGTACCGCCGGCCAGCGAGATCGCCGCCAGCACGTCGAGATCGTAATCGCGAGGCAGCGGAATTTCACGGCCTTGCAGCACGCCGCCGGTGTAGAACACTTCTCGCTCGCGGGTTTCGATGAAGACGATGTCGCCCGTGTTGAGGATGATGTCGTCTTCGGTGAGTTGCGTGAGCGGGCGTCCCGGTTCGGCTCGCAGAGGAATGCGAATGATGTTCGGGTTCTTACGGACCCAATCGTCGGCGCCGTTGTAGGGACCGACGTTGACCATTTCGTTGATGATGCCGTCGCGTGATTGGGCGTCGGCGAACGTGCCGCGGAGAATCAGGACCTCGTTCTTCGCATCCAGGCCCGGCAAGCCGCCGGTCTGGGCGAGCGCGTGCATCACGTCGTTTTCGTAGGCAGGCAAGTCGACGGTGAAGGCGTTGCCGCGCTTCGACGGACCGGCGATCAGGATGCCTTGTTGAGCTGCTTGCCCCGAGCCCAAGTCTTCACGTACGACGACGACTTGGTAGGTTCGCTTCCGCATCAACGTCACCAAGATGCGGTCGCGGCCCGGCACCAAGATGCCTTCGCGCAGGTAAGTGTCGCGGACTTCTTTTTCCGCCTGCGACAGCGTCATGCCGCTGATCTTCACCGGCGAAATAAGCGGCAACGCCAATGTGCCGTCTTCGCGAATCGGAATCGGGTAGCCGAGCGCGGGCGGCAGTTTGCTGTCGACCGGAAAGTGAACTTCCGGCGGAAGCTCTTCGCTACCGAGCACGCCCTGGATGTAGATGCCCAGTACGTCGCGCGGGCCGAGTTGATACACGGCCGGCGGATCTTGCCGCAAGCGGATCAGGTTGATCGGCTGACGGCTGGCCCGTTCTTCGCCGAGCATCCACCGCGGCAACCGGCTGGCAGGCACGCCGTTGAGCGCGATCGAAGAGCAACCGCTCAGAGCGGTGCCGCAAAGCATCGCAATCAGCAAGGCCGTGGCGCGAAAGTGGCGATTGTTCGTCATGGCTACCAATTCCCCCGGGCAGTCGTGTCTCGAACGTATCTGGTGTGCGTCGGCGTTTGCGAGCCGACGGCGGCGTATGTGAAAGTGCGGGCTTACGGGCTAGGCGTCAGCGCGGCGTCGCCGAACAACAAGGCTTGCGCCGCGGCGTCGGCCGGGACGGGTTCTTCTAAAGACGTCTGTTTGCCGCCGACCGGATCGCGAAGCGGCGCGGGCGGTGCGTCGGCAGGCAGCGGAACTCCCGGTGCCGCCGGAACGACCGCCTTGATGGCGGGCGTTTCGGTCGCCGGCGGCGTCAGCGTCGTCTTGCCCGGCGGTGCCGGAATCACCGGTTCAACGGGAGGCGGAATGATCGTGCCCGGCGGCGACGGCACGATGAGCGGCTGCGGCACGGCTTCGGGCAGTTCCCCTTGCGGCTGCAGCGGCATGACCGGGCCCGGATGAACCGGCGGTACCGGCGGGACGATCTCGCCGTCAGGAACGCCGGGCGTCATCCCCGGGACTTCGCTGAGCGGGCGGTCGACCGTCGAGGCGACGCCCGGCGACCACGAGGTCGGGATCTGATTGTACGTGGCGAGGCCGTCGCGTTCGGCGGCCATGGCACCGTCTTGATAGCCGCGGAACCAAGCCCCGATGTAGGCGCTGCCTTCGGGATTTTGGTATTTCACGCCCCAGTAATAGTTGGGCGGAAAGAGCGGAATCTGACCGTTGCCGCCCGAGGCTACGTCGAAATAGCCTTGCTCGAAACCGCGACCGACATGCTCGCGAGTTTTGTGCGGCACGCCTTGTCGCCAATAGTCCCAGCGAGCTTGTTTCCATGCGCCGGACGCCGCCTTACGATTGCGCGCGGCGATCGAAAGTTCCTGGAACTCCGCGCAGCCGCAGACAAACAGTATGGCTGCCAGGGCCGGTATTAATGCGGGGCGTAACATGGTCACTCCGTCCGAATGTCCGTTCACGTAGCGCAATGCGAACCGTCTTCCCGGCGAGGGAACGGTCCCGTTACGTACTCTCTTCGGACGGCAACGATCGATTCGATAATTCCGTTTGTGAGGAAGTTGCGATTTCTTCGCTCCCTAACGGTCCTGTCGAACGTTCGTGATCTGCCGGTACCGTGATTTCTGCCCGGCGTATCGATGCCGGCGGTCGTGCCGCCTACGACATGCCGGCAAGATTCGACGATTTTTCCGATGCAACCGGCGAAGAAACTGATCGAGTTGGAGGATTATTCCGAAGATACCCAATAGTCCGACCATTCCGGGGGCGGCGACGCTCCGTTTGTGATCGGTGCTAGCTGGGAGAATAGCGGTGAGCCGTCATTTCCAACGACGTCTAATTCGAATCGGTTTCGTCCTCGCGATGCTGGGCATGCTGCCCGTGGCGCCGCGTTCGGCATCGGCCGGTTTGGCGGCGCTCGACGCCTTCCACGTGGGGCGTTACCACTTGGCTAACGGCCAACGCGAACAGGCGTTGGAGTCGTTCAACGACGCCCTGCGTCTCAATCCGCAGTTTGTCCAGGCCTACATCGCCCGCGGCAAACTGTATGCGGAAATGGGCCAGCACGAGAGCGCTTTGGTCGACCTTAACTTCGCTCTTCGTCTTCAACCGACTCATGCCGAGGCATTCGCCTATCGAGGTTATGCCCTGTTATCGCTCGGCCAGGCGGCCAAGGCCATGCCCGATCTCGATATGGCGTTACGGCTCGATCCGTCATATGCGCGCGTTCACTTTCTGCGTGGCCAAGCTTTAGAGTTGCTCGGCGACGGGCAGAACTCGGCCTCAAGTATTGCGTTGGCTCGTCGACTCGACCCGACGCTCGATATCTCGCAAGTCGTTACGGCGAGCGCCGACGGCAGCCTCGGCAGCGCAGGCGTGCAACTCGCCGGTGGAAATACGCCGCAGCGTACTCCCGTGATGAACGATCTGTTGCCCGCCGCGCCGAATGGCCAACCGATTGATCCTCGCTACATCGGCCGATTCGTGCCTTTTGAACAACATCCGACGTTGGCGGACGTCGCGCCGCCGCGAATGTCGCAGCCGAACCCTGACCAAGACCTTTCTCGCGATCAACAACTCGTCGGCAACTCGCGCAATGCTCCGCGTACCGGAGCCGTTGCGAAATCGCAGGTTGAACAGAAGCCGACGAAGCCGGCCGTCATCCCGGACCTGACCAGCGATCCGAGCGGATTGGCCGTGGAATTGGAATCGCCGTCGTCGAAGGCCAAGAGTAAGTCGGCGGATGCCGGAACCACGCCGAAAACGGCGGTCGAGCAGCCGATCGCAGTGACGATGCCTGCGGAAGCGGCCAAGCCTGATGTTAAGGTCGAGGCCCTCCCGCAACAAATCGATGAACCGGCGAAAACGCCGGCCGAAGAAATTGCGAAGCAGGACGAGGCGGGCGAAGAGGGAAAGATCGCCGCGGCCGCGGAAGAGAAAGCTGACGAAGATTCGGAGCCGCGCCGCTTCCCGTCGTTCGGTCCGCCGATTTTCGTGATGCCAAGCGAAGGTTTGGCCTCCGACGAACCCGCTCCGACCCCGACCGCGACGGAGATTCTTCGCGGTGCCGCCGGAGGTTTGATGCTGCCGGAAAAACCGTCGTCGATTGATAGCGACAAACGCCTTCAGGCTGCCGTCGAAGCCGCCAAGTCGAGCGCCGCCGCGGAGACGTCGTCGGGCGCCATGGCCGTCGTGGGTGACGAAGGGGAAGAACCTGCGGTTGCGACTAAGGCCGAGCCGACTGCGGAACAACTGGAAGCGGCGAAAGTCGCCTATCGCCGCGCTACGGAACTCGAAGCTGCCGGCAAGGTTTCCGAGGCGCTCGCCGCTTACGCCGAATCTGCGAAGCTTAATCCCGCGAATGCGGAAACGTTCTGCCGTCGCGGCCATCTGCTCTTGGAAGAAATGCGCACGGCCGAAGCCTTGGCCGAATTCGAAAAAGCGATTGCCGCGGCTCCTGGCCTGGCCAACGGCTACTTCGGCCGCGCTCACGTGCGGTACGTCACCGAACAGTTCGTGGAAGCCCAGTTCGATTACTCGATCTGCTTGCGGCTCGACGACCAGCACGCGCAGGCTCTGATCGAGCGCGGCCACTGCTTCGCACAACTTGGCAAAACTGCCGAAGCCCGAGCCGACCGTCGCGCGGCGTTGGACCTCGACCCGAGCTTGGCGAAGTCCGGTCCTAAATATGCGATGGACGTAATGGCCGCCGCCATTCCGACCACGGCTATGCAAGGTGCGACGGCCTTCGCCGGAGACGACGCCTCGACCGACGGCAAGGTGCTGCCGGTGGCCGATGCCCGAGCCGCGGATGCCGCCGCCGTCGTCGTGTCCGACGAGCCGAGTGAGGCCGCCACATCGATAGTAGGCGAGAAGTCGGCGTTCGATAATTTGTTCCCGGCTCCCGAGGCCGTGAAGGACGCCTCAAATCGCTCGCTCCCGGCCTTAAGCGATGCCGATGCCGCCGAAGCCGAGATCAAGAAGCTTAGCGATGAACTCTCGCAGTATCCCGGCGACAAAGATCGCTACTTCCGTCGGGCTCGCCGCTACTGCGACGCCGGCCGCCTGGAATCGGCCATCGACGACTTGAACGCCGTGCTTCGGTTCGACGCCGGAAGCGTAGACGCTCTCAAGCTACGGGCCAAGCTGCATGCCGAACTTGGCAATGCTTCGGCAGCCGCTAAGGATTATTCCGAACTGCTCCGTCAAAGCCCGGACGACGTCACGTTGCTGCTCGATCGTTCGACGGTCCTTGCGGAACTCGGCGACGTCCGCGCCGCCTTGGCCGATCTTGACCAGGTCCTCTCGCTCGATCCGAAGAACGCGGCGGCCTATCTCGAGCGAAGCCGGCTGCATGCCGAGCGGGGCGCGTTTAGCGACGCCCAAGCCGACCGCGATCAGGCGCTCAAGCTCGATGCTGCCGTGCGGTAATCGCCGCCTTGCCAATCGTTTTGAAACACTGCGGCTCTCCGAAAATATCCGGTTTGTCGCGGTTTTTCGCCGGCAGTTTCCCGCTGACCACCTTTGCGACATTCGTCGTAGTTGGTAGGTTAGAGCGTTTGGAATCCACGTAACTTTCGTAAGTAGAGCGAGCTAGTCATGACGAAGCCCCATCGCGGCCTGAAGAAGGCCAATCACGGTTCCCGCCCCGCCAACGCCAAGGCCCGCAAGGCGAAACGCAAGCTGATCCGCACCTAAGCTGATTCGCGCGTAGATGGTTGCGGCAGTCGGCGGTCGTAGGTCGCACATGGATTTGTCGACCGGGATTATTCAGGCGATAGGGAGCGCCCCCTCCGGCGAGCGTTGCATGTCGTTGCGCGCCGTTGGGAGTTCGCGGAGTTGTAGAGTAGGTGACGGTGATGGCGAAATCGAAAGAGCTTATTCTCGACTTCTCGGAATACGACACTGCCAACGTCGTCGCCGATCTGGAAGAGATTCGTCGCCATAATCGTCAGCGTTACGAAATGGAGCAGTTGACCGCCGTCTGCTTCGTAGACTCCGAGCGCCACATCGCAGTCGGCTACAAAGATCTCACCCAAGAGGAATTTTGGGTCCGCGGGCACATGCCGGGCACGCCGTTGTTGCCCGGCGTCATTATGTGCGAGATCGCCGCGCAACTCTGTAGTTTCTATTCTCAGCGCCACGGGCTGCTCGGTAACGACGCTACGCTCGGCTTCGGCGGCATGAATGATGTGCGGTTCCGCGGCGTCGTGCGTCCGGGCGACCGAATCGTGGTCGTGTCCCAACTCGTGAAGGTCCGCAAGGGTGTCTTGGTGACGAGCCGATTCCAGGCCTTCGTCGGCCAGAACTTGGTTGCTGAAGGGGAAATCCTCGGCGTCGCGCTTCCTGCTGACTCGGCCATTCTTGGTAAGTAAAGATGGCACGTCGCGCGCTACGAAAGCTCGACGCGGAGATCGACCTCTCTCGCCACCTCTACACGTTGGAGCAACTGCCGACGCCGCTGACCTGCGAGGCTTTGTTTGGTCGTGAAGCTCCCTGGGAAGTGGAAATGGGGAGCGGCAAAGGGCTGTTCATCAGCAGTGCAGCCCAAGCTCGGCCGGAGCACAACTTTCTTGGCATTGAGATCGCGCGGAAGTACGCAGCTCACTGCGCCGCCCGGCTCCAGCGGAAGAAGTTGATGAACGCGGCGATGATCGCCGGCGACGGCTTGCGGCTGTTTCGCGAGTTCTTGCCGACGGCCGGCATCGACGCCGTTCACGTATATTTCCCCGATCCCTGGTGGAAGGCCCGACATCGCAAACGTCGCGTCGTGAACGAAGCCTTTCTCACGGACGTCGTGCGCGTCTTGAAACCGGGCGGGATGCTGCACTTCTGGACCGACGTCGAAGAGTACTTTCAAACGTCGCTCGATCTGATCCGCGGCTTTCCGTTGTTGGACGGTCCGCTGCCTGTGCCGGAACAGACGCCGGAACACGATCTCGATTACCGCACTCACTTCGAGCGGCGCAAGCGCAAGGACAACTTGCCGATCTACCGTAGTGAATTCCGGCGGCTGGCGTAGGTGCCGGCCAAAAACAAGTTTGCGGCCCGCTTCGGACGGCGGCTAAAATAGGCACGCCCACCCTTGGAGTCGTGCCGTATGCCTCCCCTGCTCCGTCGCTCGCTGTTTTGCACCGCCGTATTCTGCGCGTTTATCGTTACGCCGGCGCTCGCAGTCGAACCGACGTACAACGCCGACGTACGGCCGATACTTGCCGACAAGTGTTTCCGTTGCCACGGGCCCGACGCGGCCGCACGGCAAGGTGATTTGCGATTGAACGTTCGCGACGATGCAATCGCCGATCGAGGCGGTTACCAAGCGATTGTTCCCGGCCGAGCAGAAGAGAGCGAAATCTATCGCCGCATCCTTACCAAGGAGCCAGGCGAGCAAATGCCGCCGCCCGATTCTGGCCAGTCGCTCTCGATGGAAGAGCGCGAAACGCTTCGGCGTTGGCTCGCGGCGGGGGCGAAGTACGAGCCGCATTGGAGCTTTATTCCGCCGCAGGCTGTAACGCCCACAGGCGGCGCGCCGAATGCCGATGATCGGAACCCTGTCGACGTCTTCATCGACGCTCAACTCCATGCAGCGGGCATTACGCCGAACGGCGAAGCCGAGCCGGCGATACTCTGCCGCAGGTTGCATCTCGATCTGACCGGACTGCCGCCGACGATTGCCGAAGTCGACCAGTTCGTTGCCGACTACACGGTACGTGGCGCCGATCGAGAAGCCGTTTACGAGGTACTGGTCGATCGGCTGCTCGCCTCTCCGCGCTATGGCGAACGCATGGCGGCGCCTTGGCTCGATGCGGCCCGCTATGCGGACACCAACGGTTATCAAACCGACGGACCTCGGCAAATGTGGCGTTGGCGCGATTGGGTGATTGAGGCGTTCAATCGCAATCTGCCGTTCGACGAGTTCACGATCGAGCAACTTGCCGGCGATCTGCTCCCTACGCCCACGCTCGACCAACAGATCGCCACCGGCTTTCATCGCAACCATCGCATGAACGCCGAGGGAGGGATCATCGCCGAAGAGTACTTGGCGGAATACGTCGCCGATCGGGTTGAAACGACCGGAACGGTTTGGCTCGGTCTGACTATCGGCTGTGCGCGCTGCCACGATCACAAGTACGACCCAATCTCGCAGTGGGAATTCTACGAGCTGTTCGATTTCTTCAATCGCGTGCCGGAGCCGGGCAAGGCGATTCGCGACGACAACTCACCGCCGACGATCGCCGCCCCGACCAAGGAGCAGCAAGATCAATTGGTCGCGCTGCGTGCGAAGGCAACGGGCGCCGAGAAGGCTTGGACCGACGCACAAGCCGAAGTAACCGCCGCCGAGCGAGCGTGGGTTGGAGAGGCAACGCGCGATCCTTCGCAATGGACGATCACGGACGGGCTGACCCATCGATTCCCTTTCGACGCTTCGCTCGCTGACGAAACCGCCCCTGAAACGAAAGCGACTTGGTCGGCGAAAGGATCGCCGTCTTACGCTTCCGGGCCCTTTGGATTTTGCCTGCAACTTGACGGCCGGGGATCGCTCAACGCCGGACACGTCCCGCAATTCGATAGTGAGAAGCCGTACAGCTCATCGGTATGGCTACGGCCGGACGAAGATGCGACCGGCACGATCTACGCCGCGATGGATGCGGACATGTCGCAAAACGGCATCGAACTGCGAATTAACGAAGGCCGTCCGCAGGTCGTGCTCTGTGCCCGCATTCTCGATGACGTCGTTCGGGTCGAAACGGAGCAAGCTTTGCCTGTTGGCCAGTGGAGTCACTTCGCCTGGACCTACGACGGATCACGCAGCGCCAAAGGCGTGCGGGCGTTCATTGACGGTCGGCCCGTCAAAGTCAAGGTCGTTACCGACACGCTGAGCAACAAGTTCAAAGCGACGGAGTCTCTCACCGTCGGCGCCGCCGGCACCGGGGGCCAGTTTCAGGGGC